>JANWUV010000004.1 GCA_025057975.1 Chloracidobacterium sp. | reverse complement strand
GCGGCGACTTCGCCGCGATGAACGGCAGCGGGATGAATTCCGTGAAGCCGCCGGTTTCGCGCTGAAGCGTCCGCAGAATGTCGTGCCGCGCCGCTGGGTCGGTTGTCGTGAGCAACTGAAGCGCTGCGCGCAGCGATAACGGTTCAAAATGCACCGCCGCGTCAAGAATGGAAGCGATGGCGGACAGGCGGGGCGTTTCCGCGCAGGAACTGAAAACATCGCGCGCCAGCGGCGGCAACGCCACGGCCAATTTGCTTGCGCTGGATGGCAACGGCAAGCCCGGTTGCGCCTATGCAACCCAGCAGTCCTTAGCCGGACTTCTGCACGGCGGCGCTCACCTAAGGGCGTCGTCGCGCTTCGGTGCCGCTTGCCGATCAGGCCGCCGCTTATGACCATGATCTCGGCCAGCGACGAAACAACCTCGCCCGGCCATGCGCCGCAAACAGCCGCCTGACCGGCCGGCTACGCCGTAATCCGTCCGCGACACTCGCCGAACCCAATCCGCCGGAAGCCCTCCCGCAAGCAAAAGCCGCGTAACACAACCTCGTCGCCGTCTTCCAGAAACGTGCGCGTCTCGCCGGAAGGCAGCGCCAGCGGCTCTGTGCCGCGCCAAGTCAGTTCCAACAGGCAACCACGCGCATCCTTCGTTGGTCCCGACACCGTGCCGCTGCCCAACAGGTCGCCTGGCTGCAAGTTGCATCCGTTGCTTGTGTGATGCGCCAGCATTTGCGCTGGCGTCCAATAGAGGTCGGCCAGCCGGCTTTGACTCAACCGCATGGGCGGCAGTCCCGCCTCGCGCATACGCACCGTTGAGAGTTCCACTTCCAGCGTTACATCAAAGCCACCCTGCGCCTGATCGGTCTCGTCCAGCAGGTAATCAAGCGGTGCGGGATCGCCCTCCGGCCGGGCGTACGCCGCGCACCGAAACGGCGCCAGCGCCTCCCGCGTCACAATCCACGGCGCGACGCTCGTCGCAAAGCTTTTGGAAAGAAACGGCCCTAGCGGCTGGTACTCCCACGCCTGAATGTCCCGCGCCGACCAATCGTTGAGCAAACACAAGCCGAAGATGTGCTCGTCGGCCGCAGAGATGGGAATCGGTTCGCCAAGCTGGTTGCCCCGACCGACGATGACGCCGACTTCCAGCTCATAGTCGAGCAGCCGCGACGGACCGAACACCGGCGGCGCAGTGGGATCCGGGCGCGTCTGACCGTGCGGACGACGGATGGGCGTCCCGCTGACGACCACCGACGACGCCCGTCCATGGTAGCCGATTGGGACGTACTTGTAGTTGGGCAGCAGCGGGTTTTCAGGGCGAAACATCGCGCCGACATTCGTCGCGTGAAACACCGAGGCGTAAAAGTCCGTGTAGTTTTTGAAATCCAGCGGCCGGTGCAACGTCACCGCCGCTTGCGGCAGCAAAAACGGCGACAGTCGCGCACGGTTGGCGTCGGCGTCCGGGGCGGCATCCCACAGGGCGTTCGACAACCAGCGCCGCACCGCCGCGACCTGCTGCGGGGGCAGCGCACAGACGGCCGCCAAGTCCCCCGTCGCACAGGCTTGGAAGCACGGGTGGGCTTCGCCGGCTTCATCAGCCGTCAGCGCCGCCGCCAGACGGGTCACGTCCAACACCTGATCACCGATGGCGACGCCGATGCGGGGCGACGGTTGGGACGGCTCCGAGAAACGACCAAAGGGCAAATTCTGAATGGGAAAGTCCGTGTCGGGGGCGTTGGCTGCCGCGACCCAGCTTTGTCGTGCGGCGTCATGGGTAAAGTCGGTTGTCATGGGCGGTGTGAGCTGTCCTCATGACAGCAGCAGTTCAAGGTCGGCGCGTTCGAGGTTGCGAATGAGGCTGTTGTCGGCGGTGATGATGGCGTCGGCCAGCTCGCGCTTCGTCGCTTGAAGTTCCAGCACCTTTTCCTCAACAGTGTCCTTGACAATCAACCGGTACGCAAACACCGGGCGGGTCTGGCCGATGCGGTGCGCGCGGTCAATCGCCTGCGCCTCAACCGCCGGATTCCACCATGGATCGAGCAAAAAAACATACTCCGCCGCCGTCAGGTTGAGCCCCTGCCCGCCAGCGCGCAGGCTGATGAGAAACAGCTTGCAGTCGGGATCGGACTGAAAACGCTCAACACGCTCTTGACGATTGCGTGTGCGGCCGTCGAGGTATTCATATGTTACGCCGTCCGCGTCGAGTCGCTTGCGGATGAGCGCCAGCAGGCTGGTGAACTGCGAGAACACTAACACCTTCGAGCCGCTTTCCAGTACTTCCATCAAGTACAGGAAAAATGCATCCAGTTTGGCGCTTGGCTCGTCGGCTTTGGTCGGATCAAGCAGTCCGGGGTGACAGGCCGCCTGCCGCAGGCGCAGCAAAGCTTCCAGAATCTGGAGCTTGGCTGACTGAATCCCCTTCGCTGACACCAGACCCAGCAAGGTGCGCCGATAGTGATCGCGCAATTCGTTGTAAGCGCGCCGCTGTGCGTTCTCCATCTCACAGTAAATCGTCTGCTCGGTTTTTGCGGGCAAATCGCGCGCCACTTGCTCCTTTGTCCGCCGTAGGATGAACGGCCGCAAAGCGCGGGACAACACTGCTTGAAGGTCAGGATCAAGCGTGCGGCCGCCTGTCGCCGTAAGCTTGAAGACCGACGCCGTGCTCAGCATGCCGGGGTTGAGAAACTCAAACAAACTCCACAACTCGCCAAGGTGATTTTCCACCGGCGTTCCACTGAGCGCCAGCCGGTGACGACAGTTGAGGAGGCGGACAGCTTTGGCTGATTCGCTGCGGGCGTTCTTGATGGCCTGAGCTTCGTCCAGAATGACGTAATCAAAGGCGAGGTCCTTGAGCAGGAGGGCGTCGCGGCGCAGCGTGCCATAGGTGGTCAAAATCAAGTCGTAGTCGGCTAACGCCGCCAATGACTTTGTCCGCCCGACGCCGGTATACTCCAGTACACGCATCTGCGGCGTAAACTTCTCCGTTTCTTGCCGCCAGTTGAAAATCAGCGAGCGCGGCGTGACAACCAACGAGGGCGGCAGCCCCTCAGCCGCGCGGCGCGCGCGGCGCGTCTCCAGCAACGCCAAGGTTTGGGCGGTTTTGCCTAAGCCCATAGCGTCCGCCAAGCAGCCGCCAAACCCAAACCGTTGGAGGAACAGCAACCAGCCAAGTCCTTCTCGTTGGTATGGGCGTAGCACGCCGACAAATCCCGGCGGCTCCAAGGCGGGTTCGACGCCGCTGAAGCGGCGCAGTTGGTCCCGCAGGACGCGAAATCGTTCGTCAAACGTCACTTCTGGTCGCGCAGCCAGTAGGGCGTCCAGTAAACTCACTTGCGTCGCGGCGAAGCGCACGTGACCGTCTTCGACCCGCCCTAACGCCGCAAGAACCCCGTACTGCGTGAGCCAGTCTTCAGGCAGGAGGCCAAATGAGCCGTCCGACAGCGTTACGACTTGCTCACCTCGCCGGAGCGCCGCTAGCAACTCCGGCAAGCGGGCCGTCGCCGTCCCAAAATCGCCCACGCCATGCAGTTCAAACCAGTCCACACCCGACCGAACTTCCATCGAAAACCGCCCCATCGGTCGGAACAAGCGGCCCTCAGCTTCTACCCGCCAGCCGTGCGCCATCAGTTCACGCACCAGTGACGGCAGGCGCTTAGCCGGAAAACGATATCCTGCTTCGTCAGTAGGCGTCCGACCGAACCGTATCCCCAAGTCGTGCAACAGGCGGGCGGCGGCTTGCTCGCGGGCGACATCACGGCGGAGAAATCGCCGTTGTTCCACATCGAACACGCCAGGCTGCGGGTTGGACGCCTCAATCCACAAGCCTTCGTAATCAAAGCCTAGCGTCGCCCACAGCGCCCCATCACTCGTCGTACTGTCGCCTTGCCGGAGACGCAGCACTGGGGTCGGAACGCCCTCCACGGTTTCAAAACGCAGCGGCTCTGGTAGCGTCAGCGGCGGCAGATGCGGCAGCCGCAGGAGCTTGCTTACAAGGTCTGTGCCGTCGGCGAGTGGGATGCGCAACGGCCCCGATCGGCGCAGCAGACCAATCCAGTAAAACGCCCCGTCATCTTGTAGCGGCGCGACCGCCTCATCTGAAAAGACCAAGCCTCCAGACGTGAGCAAGCGGGGCGCTGTTAGCGGTTGGCGCTCTTCACCACGGCGCAACTCACCCATTAGAGTATAGTGTGGTGGGTTGGCTACGGATTGCACCTCCAAATGCAACCGCCAAGGCTCGGCCTCCCAGCGCAGCGGCGGTTGCTGCAACACCTCTGGAAGCGCAGAGGTCTCATCAGTCGGACGCAACCAGCACCGGCCGGTCGCGCACAGCAGCGGCATGAGCACATTGAGCGCCGTCGTGGGAATCTGTACGGAAGCGGAGACCGGCGACCACTCCACTTTCGGCCCCCAGTCCACGTGCTCCCGTATGCCGCTCAATAACGCCAGCGCCTGTCGGTCGCGCGCATCCGGCAGCGCGCCGATCTGCCCAATGCTCAAGGCGATCGGACGCGGACGGCCCCATGCGCCGTCGAGCTTGCGCGTCCGCGACATCACATCCACCACCAGCAGTCCGCGTGCGCGCGTCTGCGCCACGTTGATCAGGTAGAGAATTTCCTGTTCGGCAATAGCGGCGGGTGTGGCGGCGCGAGCTTGCCGTCCCAGTTGAACGAACCAACGCCGCCAGTCGGAGGTTGAAACCGCCAGTGGCTTCTCGCCAGCCGCCTTGGCAAGGTCGCTTTCAGGGGTCGTTGTTTCATCTGGCAGGTGGTCCACCTCCGCCATCAGTCGGAACGAGTGTCCCGTCGGGACTGGAGGTAAAGCACCCTGCGCTTCGGCGAACCGCACCACAGCCCAGATGTGCTTACAAAAGTTGCCCTCCTCAAAATGCGGACATGTACAGGACACTACCAGCGCATCGTCGTCGTGCAGCATTTCAACCTGATAGTCTATGCTGCCCCGGACAACCGCTGAAATGACCCCTTCATTGGCTGCAAAGCGGAGCACGCGCCCACTTTGGCACAGCGTGTCCCCGCGTGCGCGAACTACCGGCGTAAACTCCGGCGCAATGCAATCCGAAATCGGGCGCACCGGATGCTTCCCAAGCGTGGACGGAACGGCGGCGGACGACACGGCGGACGGCGTGGAACAGTTCAAAGCCATTGTCGGTCAACGTGGGCAAAACCAGCTCCGCCCACCAGAGCGCATGAAGATAGTCAGGCGGGCCTTGAACGACAACCGTCGGGCGAGATTTTCCGGCAGGTGGTGCGCGCCCGTCGCCGGCGTCTTCAGAAACGTCGAACCTGTGCTAGCATTCGTCCTCATTGGAACGCTGGCAAACTGCCATAACCAGCTCTTTCCGATTGAGGATAAGCGTACATGACGGCAAGTGAACTGCCTGTTACTGAACTTTTACGTTACCCGACGTTGGATGCCTTATTACAATCACCGCGCGAGTTAGCGGCGCTGCGTCGCCAACTGGACGCCACACGGCACGCCTTAGACCGTGCTATTCGTCAGGGGACGCCGGCCGAGGCCGCTGTTGCGTCGCAGGCTGCGCAGGCTTGGCAAACCGTTGGTAAGCTTCTTGACGAAATGGAAGCGCTTTACAAAGCCACTGGTCAGCCAGTTACATAGCGTTGTCAGCGAACTGCAGGAAAAAGGCTGCTATAACTGGAAGCGTCACGCCGACAAGAGGCCAAAAAAACCGTACCTTCCAAACGCAACAACCTCGCTACGGAAACGATAACTACGGACGAAGGGGAAACCCTATATCCCTGCGGAATATGTTTAGGAGACCTCAATTATGCCCGATGCAATGATCAGCGGACTTCAGCCGGCGATAACCCCATCGTCGTACACCCAGCCGACCACGCCAGTCCGTGAACCGGGACGGTTCGGTCGTATCTTCGGCGGTATTTTGGGCGGGGCGCTTAACGTCGTCGCGCCGGGCGTTGGCTCAATTGTCGGAGGCCTCCTCCGCGGCGGCAACCTACCGGGCCTTGCTGACGCGGAGACCCTGCTGGCGCAACAGTACCACCAGCAGTTGCAGCTTTTCTCGATTCAAACGCGCGCCAACAGCCTGTCACAGCAGTTCCAGATGTTGAGCAACCTGATGAAGGCAAAGCACGACGGCGAAATGGCGGCGATCCAGAACCTCAAGTAGTTCGAATGGCGCGACCTGCGGCTTTTGCCGTGCGCCGCGCCGCCTTGCTGTTGGTATGCCGCTCCTCCCCACGCCGTCTGATCAAGAGTTGCGCGTAGTGCTTGAAGCGGGTTTTGTCCTACGTGATGTCATGCGCTATGACGAAGCCAAGGCTGTCTTTCAAGGGGTTGCCGCGCTGCGGCCGGATTTGGAACTGCCGCCGTTGGCGTTGGCGAGTGTGTTGATTCGGCAGGGCGATCTGGCGCGTGCGCAGGAGTTATGTGAGTCCGTCCTTGCCCGTCGTCCTGACAGTTTGCATGCGCGGGTGCAGCACGGCGAGATTTTGCTGTATCGTGGTAGGCGAGAAGAGGGCGAGGAAATTTTACGGAGCGTGGTCGCCGACGGCGGCGATTCCCCGCATGCCGTTACGGCGCAAGCGTTGCTTGATACGGTGGCAGCTCTTGCTGAGTCGTAGGCTGCCGCCTGTTTCTGTCCCCGGCCCTCGGCGGGCGCAGCGTTGTACCTACACGCGCTGTTCAGTTCTCATAGCGAAAGGAACCGCGTCATGAAAATTCGTCCGGGGTCGCCCTTTGGTTCGAGTCCGACATCTTCTGAATCCGTCAGGGGGAAAAAGCGCTCCGGCGGTATATTTGGCGCGTTGGTTGAGGGAACGCCGGAGACAGTGGCCGATGAAACTTCGGCCGTGACCAGCGCAAGCAGTCCGGCGCGTTCGGCCCTCGCGGCCATTGCGGCGCAATCGAATCTGTCCAACCCAGAGGAGGCCACCGCCGCCGTTCGGCAATCAGCGCATTCCTTGCTGACACTGAGTTTCTCCGACGCTATTCAGTCGTCCCCGTTGAGCGGGAAAATGGCCGACGATCTGGCCGAGTTGGCCGCTGGCGACCCGCGTTTCCGCCGCAAGATGCTCTCTATCTTGTCGCGCCTGAAGACGGAAACGACCTCCCATGTCGCAAAGTAGTGGAGAAAAAACCGAACAACCTACCCCAAAAAAGCTTGATGACGCGCGCAAGAAGGGGCAGGTCGCCAAAAGTCAGGATTTGGTTTCAGCAGCGCTGCTGGTTGGTTCGGTTGGGATTGTCTTCCTGTTGACCGGCGACTTTATCGGCCGGCAAATCGTCGAACTGACGCAGAAAGCCCTCCTACAAGCAGCGACGTACAAGGGTGAGTTAGATGTGGCGACGGCCAGCGGCGCCTTGCTAGATGGACTGGCGACTTTGACACTGACGCTGGCGCCGCTCTTCATCGTTGCGTTTGTCTTAGCGGCGCTGGTGGGTTACATCCAAGTCGGCTCATTGTTTTCGGTTGAAGCGATTAAGCCGGATATGAACCGGCTCAATCCGTTTTCAGCCTTTCAGCAGAAGTTTTTCAAGGCCCGGACGTACATTGAGTTTGCCAAGACCCTGCTCAAGCTGGTCATTGCAACCGGCATCGCCGGCTACGTGGTTTTGGGTTCGCGGCATGTGCTCCCAGCGCTAGCCCGCCTTTCGCCTGCTGATAGCAGCAACTTCATCCTTGGCCAAATCATTCAACTGAGCTTGGCGGTCGCCATCTGTTTTGTCGTTTTGGGCGCATTGGACTTCTTTCTTCAGAAGTTCCTCCACATCCAAGACCTGAAAATGACCAAGCAAGAGGTGAAGGAGGAGTGGAAGGAACAGGAAGGCGACCCGCATATCAAGGCAGAGCGGCGTGCTCTCCACATGGAGTTACTCAACGAAGCGAGCGCGCATGCCGTCCGGGAGTCGGATGTCGTCCTTGTCAATCCGACGCATATCGCGGTGGCGCTGCGCTACGATCGCAAGACCATGAATGCGCCGCAGGTGACGGCAAAAGGCGCCGATCTAATAGCGGCTCAAATCCGTAAAATCGCCCGTGAGGCCGGCGTCCCCATCAAACGGGACGTTGCGTTAGCGCGTGCTCTTTACGAACTCGAAGTCAACAGTGAAATTCCAGAACACCTGTATGAGGCCATCGCGATTGTCCTGCGGTGGGCCTACACATTGGCTGAGAGCGGCCGCCGCTCGCCGTCGTTGTGACAAGGAGGAAATGTTCCAATGCCGGATATAAGAGGCGTCAACAATCGGCAACAGCCGCCGTCTACGAGCACGACCGGCGGTGTTAGCGGCACGCGACTTAACCCGGTTTCAGGAACGGTTGGACAACCGGGCGAGGTCGGACAGCCACGCGGCTTGCCCGCCCCGGAAGTCCCCGGACAAAAAAGTATCCTCCCCGACGCGCTGCTGGGCCGCGATCCGTCACAGGCGCTGGCGGCGGAACAACTTCGGTCCACTGGCGGCGCTTCCGCGACGGAAGAGTTACTTGGTCTCAATCAGCAGCCGACAATGGCCGGCACACTTCTTCCCCCGCTAGGCAATGATGTCGCGCTGCGGCATCTAACGCCGACGATGCGCCGCGAACTGCTGCGGCGGTTGCTTGACCGTCAACAGCGCAATGCGCGGCGACTGCTGGCGGTGCTGCCCCGTGAAGAAGACGACGCCTCTGAGCGCCGCCGGCGGCGAGCGTTGCCTGAAGAGACGCCTGACCCAGAAGCTTTGGCGCTCCCGGAACCGCAACGCCAGCGGGCGGCCCGAGAGTTGCACCAATCGCTGCGCATGCTCGAACTCATTGATCGGCTGATGGCGATGCAGGACGAAACTTTGGCGCAGATGAGCGCTAGCGCCCACCGGTGAACCTTCACACCATCCCCTCGATGTTTTGCGTCGCCGCCGGACGGCCGTCGGCGGTCGCCAGCGCCGCCAGCACCACGAAGTAGGCTGCGTTGGACGGAATCTGCCAGTTGAAGTCGAAGAACCCGTGGACGAGCGACGCCACACACCCGCTTACCGCGCCGATTTGCGCCAAGCGCCGTTCTGGATCGTGGCCTCTAGCGGTCGCCGACCGCAACGCCTGCCGCACCCGACGGAAAAACCACCCCAACCACAGCATCCCTAGCGTGAAGCCGACATAACCGGTTTCCACGAGGAGTTGTAGATAGTCGTTGTGAGCCTGTTCAACGCGGTTGACGCCGTTGGATGTGTCAACCCGCGTGTAGGCGATCTGGAAAGTTCCCAGTCCGCTGCCAGTGAACGGTCGTTCGCGGACAAGCGTCAGGGCGTTTTTCCAGATGACACTGCGGGCGACCTGATCGGCGGTCGCCGGTAGGTTGTCTGTTGGCTGCAACCGGCTCACCAGCGGTTCGACGCCCATCCACCATACGCCGACAAGGACGCTGAGCGGGATGAGGAGCAGCCCACCGGTCGCCGCCCGGTGCAGCCGTCGTTGCGTCCGCGCCGCCAGCGCCGCTGCGCAGATCACGCCAGCCGTTCCAGCGATCCAGCCGCCGCGCGACGCGCTTAGAGCCAGTGACAGCAGCATGACAACTGCCGCCACAACGTAGAGCCAACGAGCGTCATCGTCCGCCCCACGGCGGCGTTGCATCGCTAACGCCACCGCCAACGGTGCCAGCATCTCGATAAAACCCGCGTAGTGGTTGCGATTGACAAACGTCCCAAACGGTGTGCCCAGTAGCTTACGGAAGGCGGCGTAGCTGCCCTGCCCAATAAAGTGCTGCATGATGGCATAGAGCGCAAAAACGCCGCCCCAGGCGACGAGTACGCGAACAAGCAGGACGCCGAACCTTTCAATGGTGAAGAGGTTAGCGCTCACAACAAAAAGGCAGACTAACGCCGTTAGGTGAACCACCGCTTGGCGTGTGTAGAAAGCGTCCACTGTCTGGAGCGACGCTGGGGTGAAAGGAAGCAGTTGCACTAGCGCCAACGCCGTCACACCAAAGCCGATAAAAGCGCCGGCGCTGATGGCGGCGTTGTGTCGTCCCAGCAACGTCCAGAGGCCGAGCCAAATGGCAAGTCCAAACGCCCCAGCGTGCATGATGGCGCGCGCCCACCCTTCAACAGAGCCAAACGGCAACGGCAGCCATAGAAGCCACAACAGAAACACGCTAAAGACGATGGTTTCCACGCCCCCGCCCGCCAGCCTAGGCGTTGTTATTGGCGTAGATGACCAACGTTCAGCCATCACGGGCTCTGGTTCGTGGTTCAAGCGTAAATCCGCCAAACCAAACAACACCGGTAATTGGACAATTGCCGGGCGTTACACAGTCCGCCGGGCGCATAATGGACAGCTCGACGGCGCCCAAATCCGGCGGTATGGTGAAGTCCACCTGCACCTGCCGCCACGGTTGCGTACCGCGCAAGTTGGGCGCTGAACGTATGCGCCAGTCGCGCCGGCGCGGACTTGTCAGTTCAACGCACGGTGGTGCCGCCGTTACCAAATTCTCGCTGCGGACGAAGTAGCTCAGTCGGTAGTCGCCCGGCGGCGGTACCAGCAACTGCTGCGCGTGAGTCAAGGTGGGACTAGGCGAATCGTAGGCAATCTGTAACGCATTCCCTTCAAACGGCTTCTCGATCCTTTGGTCGCGCGCCAGACGCACGCCTTCCTCGTTTTGCCGGAAGCGCCACTCGAAAATCGGTGCTTTGGCGACGGGTTGGCGAAAGCCGCCGTCATAAACTTCCGTTCGCTTGAGACCAAGCGCCTGCCGCTCCGGGACGGCGGCCCAGACGCGCCACGCCGGTTCATACGCTTGCGCCGTCAGGAGGTCTTGGAGGAAGGCGTTCGTCCAGACGCGGTCAGCGTCCTGTTCGCGGAGCACCTCCCGCCAGCGTGCGACGGCGTCCTCGATGCGTTGGTAGGTCAGGAGAAGACGCAGGTATTGGTACTCAATCCCCAACATTCCGGGTGGAAGCAACGCTTCAACGAAGCGGCGGTCGCCGCCGGAGACGCGCCAACCCAAATCGAGCATGAGGATGGCTTGTCCCGGATTCGAGCGCAGCGCGCCGCGCGCGTACGGCACGGCCTCATCGAGCTTACCGACCCGAATGAGGGCGTTCGCCAAGCGCCACTGCGAAATAAAGTGGTTTGGGGCAAGCTCGTGCGCACGCCGAAGCACGCGCTCGGCTTCATCCACCTTGCCGCTGATGGCGAGAGTGTCGCCCAGCATGCCCCAGAGGCGAGCGTCGTACGGGGCCAATGTCAGCGCTCGGCGCAAGTGCCGTTCCGAAGCCTGATAGTCAAGGTGCAACGGGTCAAAGAGGCACGCCGCCCCAAGCGTGCTCCACAAACGCGGATTGGACGGTGCGCGCGCCGCCGCCTGTTCCAGAGCGGTGTAGGTCGCTGGAGGTTTCCGCTGCTGCCATACGTCGTCAGTGGTCTCAACCGGTAACGAGAGAGCAAGACCGAGACCACCGACAACGATGAGCGCCCACCCGGAAATCAGCCGTCGCCGCTTCGACAAGGCGCAGTCGTCACCGACGCCCTAGTTCGGGCGCACTGGACTCACCGGCGGGTCATCATTGCCAGTGGTGATGATGGGAATGATACCGCCGATCACGCCGGCGGCCGCTACAGTCGCTAGAACAGCCGAATTCGCGCCGGCGGCGAGCACAGGCGGAATCACCGGTAGCGACGGCGACGCGGACACGGCGCAGTCAAAGCAAGCGACGCGAAAATCATCCAAGGCGGTCGAGTCAAAGCGGATATAGGCGCTTTCGGGATAATCCCGTGCTTGCCCTTCATTGATAGTCTCAATGGCTGGAGCTGAGGCTTCAGGGCCGCCGTGGACAGTAATTTTCCCCTTCATGACATCAATGTGAGCGCAGCGTGTCGTGAAGACCTGCACCGGCGCACCGTCCGCCTTGATCAGACGGATGATGCCTGCCGTCAACTCAATGCGCGTCCGATCCGCGAGGAAGTTGACAACAATCTCACTACGGTCACCCAGGTACAGTTGCCCAACGCCAGCTAGGTTGAGAATGGCGTAGCCATTTTTGCCGGTGGTAATCCGGCTACCGCTGGCGACGGCCATACTTCCAGCAACCGGATTGCCGTTGATTTTCACATCGCCGCGCGGCAGCAACTGCGCCGCCTGCACGCCCTGGGCGGCCACACCGGCGCCTGCCAGGGGCAGCCATGCGGCGGTAGCGATCCCAATCCCCAAACCCAATGCTAAGAACAGTCGTATGCTGCGTGTCATATGCGAGGCTCCAAAGTAGTGCGGCAGGGCTCAAGAGGGTGTAAAAACGACTAACGTGCGGAGAGTGAAAACGGGACAAGCGGATTGTTTGATTCCCATGTCGCGCGATACAACGCGCCCGCGTTGCCAAGGCGACGCTTGAAATAATCACTGAGCTTTTTCCAATCGTCGTAGTTCAGAATATCGCCGCCTGTGCGCTCCGCCAGAAAGCGGAGGGTCACATTAGGGATGTCCATCCGCCGCGCGCCGCCGCCGGTCACAATCACGGCGTTAGCTTCATCCACACGCGCACTGAAGCTGCGATAGCCCCAATTCAGGTACGACACGACCATATCATTGTTGAGCACACGCGAAACATCCACAATCTGCTGAACGCTGTCATTACCGTCCGTCAAAACGATGAAGTGCGTCAACTTACCCTGCGTCATCGCAGAGAGCGCCAACAGCGTGCCATAGATGTCGGTTGTGGATTTCATCGTACCGTCGCCTGTACCGCCGCTCGCCCACAGGCGTTGCTCCTTGGCGAGGGCTTCGTCAAGCGCCGTACGGGAAGTGGTGAAGTCTTGTAAGACGGCTTTCTGGGCGCTGAAGCGCACAATAGCCGTCGGCACGGCCGGCCGCGCTGGAAGCGCTTTGCGCAAAGCCTCGACCAACTGGGGATATATCGGTATCATGCTCCCCGAACCGTCCAGTACAATGACCACCTGCTCAATCGGTTTGATCTGCGTCACAGTTGCATTGACCCGGACGCCGCCTTCCAGAATCCCATAACTGGCGCCGACCCGGTCACCGATGGCGCATTCTTCACGCCTCACTGTTGGCGTTTGCCCTAGCGCAACATCCACCGTCGTCCACCCGACCAAAAGAGCAGCGCTTAGCACCAAACCTAATCTAATGTTGCGCGTCATATACAGCTTCTCCCCAAACAATTTTTTTTCGGATAAGTCAGTTGTGGATTGGGCTTCTAAGTTGTTGAGATTGACACGGTATGCATAAATTACTCGCTTCGTAACACCAACAGCCGCCAGCCGTCAAGGATGAGGCTTTAAACTGGAAACCACACTCAGGTTTGCCGCCCGTGGCGCGACGTACCGAATTCATCGTTGGCTTTGTTTTCGCGTCGCTCTTCATCCGCTTTGCGCGCCAGTCGCCAGTTCTCACGGTGCTTCTCAATCGCTTGCACCTCTTTGGACGCTTCGATAAGTCCCTCCAACGCCGCCTCAACCGCCGCCTCCGCCCGCTGGACGGCGGCGCGTTGCTGGTCAACGGCGTCCTGTAGGCGTCTTTCCTCCTCCTTCAAATCGGCTATGAAAGTACGGTGCGCCAGCAGTGTGTGGGCGGCCGAACCAGACTGCAGGGCGGCCAACAATCTCGTCTCGGCTTCGGCTTGCCGTTGCCGACAGGCGTCCACGGCGGCAATCCGGCGGGCAAGTTCGGCTTCAGCGTCGGCCAACGCTTGACGGGCGTCGGCCAGCCGCTGTGCGGCGTCTTTCTTGGCTTGTTCCCGGACATCCAGAACCGGCTGTAAGCGGTAGCGAGCTTTCTTCATAAGCGGCTTGGTTGCGGAAGGCTTCAGTGCGCCCAGACCTCAATACCACATTCTATTGAAGTGTGCATCGCACGAGGCCGATACGAACGTCAACTGCGCCGTCCGCGATGTCTGCCGCGACGCCATCCTCCGCGAGTTGGGCGTCCGCCGTGAGTCGGGCGTCCTCAACCTTACGCTTGAAGACTTCGACATCGTTATCACGGCCGACGGGGCGGAAGTCGAATCAGGCGTCTTTGAAACCCAGGGAGGAACCGACTGGGCGAAACGCAACCTCAAGCGCATTGGACTCATTTATCCCGACGGCACGATGCGCGTCATGGAGTGAGGCCGCGGCGACCCAGCAGGCGAACTGGCCTACGCCTCGATGATGGCGCGGCTGCGCCATGCCGCCACCCAAAACGGCGACTACGAGCGGATGTTCGACGCGCGTGGTCTCTTGCATGACAGCGTTTTCAACGACCCCAACAGCGGACAAGCGCAAACGCTCTGGGAGCGATACCGTTCCCTGAAACGGCGCACCCGGCGCTGGTCAAGGCGCTGGGTGAAACCGTGATCACGACCGGCGCGCGGGATGCTTTTTGACGCGCAGCTTGAGGCGCTTTACGTCGCCAGCCGGTTTGACGAGAACACGCAACTCGTTGACTTGGGCGGCCTCGGTCAGGGCGGACTCGCTGGCGCACAGATGTTTGTGGACGCCATGTGCTCAGGTGAAGCCGAACTAGTTTCACAGGATTTCATCCGGCGCTCCAAGGCGACGGAGTTCGGCTCGGCGCCAATCGGCTGGCGATCTTGGGCCCTCGCCAAGCTACGCAAGCTACCATCCATTGGCGTGCAGGGCGCGCGCTACAGTCTGGAAAGCGCTTCACTCGAATATGAGGTGGCCGACATCAAGGTGACGGTTGAGCCGTCACCTAGGCTGAACCAACCGCTGGTTGTCGGCGGGCGGTAGGCTTTCGTCGCCAAGGTGACGGTGGACGGCAAACCGGCGAGTGGAGCCTATACCTTCCGGTGGCAGCCGCACCTGGAATTGCCCGTTTGCGCCCTTTGAGTCCGCCGCCGCGACGACCGAGACGACCTTTACGCGGCCCGGTCCTGCCAAAGTGTGGGTCGAGGTGCTGGAGATGGTGGACGGCGCGCTGACGACCGTCGCCGTTTCGCCCCCACTTGAGCTGCCCGTCACGGCGCCGAAGTTCGAGCTGAAGCCGCCGCCAAACGGCATTTTCGTAGGACAGGAGACATCGGTTTCGCCGGTGGAAACGCCGCCGCTGCTTCCTGTACGGTGATGCCCAAAGCGTTCACCGTGCTGGTCACGGTGACGGAGCCGGAGAAGCCGCCGCCGCGCGTCTGGAAAGAGGGGGTGGTCTTGTGCCGCTGGAGCGGGCGATAGCGACGCACCAGTACGTCGGCCTGCGAGCGGAATCTCCCCTGCCCCGCCCGACGGCGACAGTTCCCGCTATGAGTGGTCGCTCAACCCCGGCTCGCACTTTGCAGGCGGGTCGTTCGGGCGCGACATCCGCGCCTACCGCAACCCGGTGCAGTCGCTCGGCAAGCTGATTGTGACGACCGGCTTGCGATAGCTGACTTGCGATAGCTGATCTTGGGCGGGACGGCGGCTGCGCCGCCCCGTTTTGGGCAATTCCGAAGCCCACTTCTCATTGCAAAGAAACGGGATGAGTTACGACCGGTGGTGGCTTCTGGCGACATTTCCCACAACATCTTGTACTGAAGCCTTGACAAGCCGGCGGCGGACGGACACAATCGCGCTCGCTTGAGGAAGCAAGCGAACCCTAGGTGTCGAGGGTAACCGTCCTCGATAAACACGCCTGCTTCAGCCTTAACCAGGGTGCAAAAGACGACGACTTTGGTTCGGTGAGGGGTTTTGCCTGTCTCGCCTCGCGGCCTTTGTCTTTCCCGGTCGCAAGGGATGGTCGGACCGCCGCCGACAACATCGCCGATGTCGAGAGTAAAAGCGATATGAGCGACTCCGCCGCTGCCCGCCAAGCCGACATTGCCCCGTCCACCATGCGCGTCAGAAAGCGCAATGGGACGCTCGAACCGGTTAACCTCGACAAAATCGTACGCGCCGTTGGTCGCTGCTGTACGGGGCTAGCCAACGTGGATGCCATTCGCGTCGCCACCAAGACCATTGGTGGTCTTTACGACGGCGCGACGACCGCCGAACTCGATCAACTCTCTATCAACACGGCAGCGGCGCTTATCGTCGAAGAACCGGAATATGCCCGTCTTGCAGCGCGCTTGTTGGCGACCTGTATCTACAAGGAAGTTCGCAATCAGAACATTCACTCCTTCTCACAATCCATTGATGCCGGCCACAGGCTCGGTCTTGTCGCCGACCGCCTGCAAACTTTCGTCGCCGAACATCAGCGCAAACTCAATGAGGTTGTCGCCGACGAACGCGATCAAGAGTTCGAGTACTTTGGTCTGCGGACAGTCTATGACCGCTACCTGCTTAGGCACCCGACGGCGCGCACCGTCATCGAAACACCGCAGTACTTCTTCCTGCGCGTCGCCTGCGCGTTGGCGCGGACGGTCGCCGAGGCCATCGAGCTGTACCGGCTGTTGTCATCGCTCGAATACATGGCGAGCACGCCGACGCTGTTCAACGCCGGCACCAAGCACGAACAACTCTCGTCCTGTTTCCTGCTGGACTCGCCGGAAGACGACTTAGCGGCGATTTATCACAAATACACGGACGTGGCCTTGCTGTCGAAGTTCTCCGGCGGGATTGGGCTGGCGTACCACCGCGTACGGGCCAAGGGGTCGCTCATTCGGGGCACGAACGGGCACTCCAACGGGATTGTCCCATGGCTCAAAACGCTGGATTCATCGGTCGCAGCGGTCAACCAGTGCTTTGCCCCGGAAACAATCGTTTTCACCGCTGACGGCCCTAAACCTATCGCCAAGGTGAGCGTCGGCGATCTGGCGCTTGGTCACAGCGGCCGCTACCGGCGCGTTGAGCAACACATGCGCTACTGGCAGACGGACGACATGGTTGAGCTGCGCGTCAAGCATGCGGTCGAGCCAGTGCGCGTCACTGCCGGCCACCCGATTTTCGCCATTCCAGGCGTTCCGATTGGTCAATCCATCAAGCGCACGCTGGCGCAGCTCGAACGCGGCGTTCGCACGCCGCGCTGGGTGGCCGCCGGAACGCTCAAACCCGGCGACTATGTCGCGCAGGTCATCCCGACGGAAATCGTTCCAGTCGCCGGACTGACCGACGACGATGCTCGAATGTACGGCATCCTGCTCGGCGACGGTCACTTGGCGCGGAACGGGCGCGAGTGGGGCGTTTCCGGTAACCCTCGATCCGACGCGCATCTTGAATTCGTTCGTGAATACCTACGCGCCCGTGGCATTCATTTCTGGGAAGAGGGACGGGGCGAAACCTACCTTCAGGTTCGATTCGCCGCCGGGCGCGGCGTCGTTCGGGAGGCGACCACCGGGCGCATCGTAGGCGCGGGCGCGCCGACGCTGCCTTTCACGTACGCCGACCTTTACGACGACAATGGCGACAAACGAATCAACCGCCGGTTTGCGCATCTACCGCCGAGCCAGACGCGGGCGCTCATCCGCGGCCTGCTGGAGACGGACGGCGGCGTGTCGCGCGGCGCGGAAATCTACTTCTCCAGCACATCCCGCCCGCTGGTCGAGGGTCTGCGTTACCAGCTCTTGCGGCTTGGGATCGCCTGCGTGGGACAGTACCGCGAGCGCGATACGACGCACACGGCGCGACGGCAGGACGGTTCAACCTCCGAGTTTTCAGGAACGACCAAGTGCTATGACCTGCGCATTCCCGCCGTGCCGGAAATCGCCGAACTCGTCGGCTGTCGACCGGTCACAAAGCGCAACTGGTTTGTCCGCGACGGCTATCTTTGGTCGCGCGTGCGGTCGGTGACGCCTATTGCGCCGACGACGGTGGTTCACGATTTGAAGGTCGAGGACGACGAAACCTACATGACATCGGCGGCGCTCGCTCACAACGGCGGCAAGCGCAAGGGGGCCTGCTGCGTCTATCTTGAGCCGTGGCATGCCGACATTGAAGACTTCCTTGAACTGCGCGACAACACCGGCGATGAGGCTCGCCGCACGCACAATCTCAACCTCGCCAACTGGATTCCCGATCTCTTCATGCGGCGCGTCGAGGAAGACGGCCTGTGGTCGTTGTTTGATCCGAAAGTCGTCCCTGATTTTCCCGACCTGTACGGCGAGGCCTTCGAGAAAGCCTACGTCGCCGCCGAGGAAGCGCGGCTTTACACGCGACAAGTGCGCGCGCGCGACCTCTACCACCGGATGATGCGGACGCTGGCGCAAACCGGCAACGGTTGGATGACCTTCAAGGATACAAGCAACCGCAAGTGCAACCAGACGGCGCGGCCCGGCCGCGTCGTCCACCTGTCAAACCTCTGTACGGAAATCATCGAGGTCACGTCGCCGACGGAAACCGCCGTTTGCAACCTCGGTTCACTCAACTTGGCGCGGCATGTCACCGACGGACGGTTTGATTTTGAGAAACTGGCGCGCAACGTTCGGACAGCGGTGCGTCAACTCGACCGCGTTATTGACATCAACTTTTATCCGATTCCCGCCGCCGCCGAATCCAACCGCAAGTGGCGTCCGGTCGGGCTGGGCGTCATGGGGTTGCAGGATGTGTTCTTTCAACTGCGTCTGCCCTTCGACAGCCCCGAAGCGTTGGCGCTTTCGACGCGCATTCAAGAAGAGATTTACTATCACGCGCTGACGACCTCGTGCGATCTAGCGGAGGAACTGGGGCCGCACCCGGCGTTCCACGAAACACGTGCGGCGGACGGCGTTTTGCAGTTTGACCTGTGGGGTGTGACGCCGCCGGACGTGGAACGCTGGCAGGCGCTCAAACAGCGAATCAAGGCCAAGGGTCTGCGCAACAGCCTGCTCATCGCTATTGCGCCGACGGCGACCATTGCCTCGATTTGTGGCTGTTATGAAGCCATCGAGCCGCAGGTCTCCAACCTGTTCAAGCGCGAGACGCTCTCCGGCGACTTCCTGCAAATCAACCGTTATCTGGTGGCCGACCTGAAGCGATTGGGTCTCTGGAACGAAGACATCCGCACGAAGATCAAGCTGGCTGACGGTTCGATTCAGGGCATTGAGGAAATCCCAGCCGATGTTCGACGACTCTACCGGACGGCGTGGGAGTTGCCCATGCGCGCGTTGATTGACATGGCGGCGGCGCGCGGCGCGTACATTGACCAGTCCCAATCACTCAACCTGTTTATGGAAGCGCCGACGATTGGCAAGTTGTCCTCGATGTATATGTACGCTTGGAAGCAGGGGCTCAAAACCACCTACTACCTGCGCTCGCGACCGGCGACAGGCATCGCCAAGGCGACCGTGCCGGTGGCGGCTGGGGCGTCGAAGAAGGCCGCCGCTGACGCAGGAGCACTTGCCTGTGCGCTCGAAAACCCAGAAAGCTGTGAAGCCTGCCAGTAAAGCCACCCGCCTGTAGGGGGCGGCCGTGAAGCCGCCCCGTCCGATGCGTCGCCGTTCCGGCGGCTTGGAAGTCTGAAAAAGACGCCTGCTTGTCAAAGGGAAATAACCGGCGCGCACGGCCGTCAACAGTGCGAGAAAAGGACTGATCTATGTTGCTAGACCCCGGCTTCAATCTAACGTTGCGGCCGATGCGGTATCCGCTCTTTTATGAAATGTACCGCAACGCTATCAAAAACACGTGGACGGTTGAAGAAGTGGATTTCTCAACCGATGTGGTTGACCTACACTACCGCATGACTGACGCCGAACGGCATTTGATCCACCGTCTGGTGGCGTTTTTTGCCACGGGCGATTCGATTGTCGGCAATAACTTGGTGCTCAATCTCTACAAACACATCAACGCGCCGGAAGCGCGCATGTACCTTTCACGACAACTTT
This sequence comes from Chloracidobacterium sp., assembly GCA_025057975.1. NCBI lineage: Bacteria > Pseudomonadati > Acidobacteriota > Blastocatellia > Chloracidobacteriales > Chloracidobacteriaceae > Chloracidobacterium > Chloracidobacterium sp. Next base: position 238,419 of record JANWUV010000004.1, on the reverse strand, counting down.
TTGAAGAGGCCTTACACGTCCAGTTCTACCTGACCCTGCTCGATACCTACATTCCCAATATTGTTGAGCGCGAAAAGGCTTTTGCAGCTGTCCACAATATTCCTTCGATTGCGCGCAAGGCGCAGTTTTGCCGGCGGTGGATTGATTCAATTTTTCTGCTGGACGAGCTGCGGACACGCGAGGACCGGCGCAACTTCCTGCTCAACTTGATTTGCTTTGCGAGCTGTGTCGAAGGGCTGTTTTTCTTCGCGGCGTTCGCTTACGTGTACTTTCTGCGCTCCAAGGGGCTGCTACACGGGTTGGCGTCGGGGACGAACTGGGTGTTCCGCGACGAAAGCCTGCACATGAACTTTGCCTTCGCCGTCGTCGAGCAGGTCCGCCGGGAAGAGCCGGAGTTGTTTGACGAAGAGCTTGAAACCGCCGTGACGCGCATGCTGGAGGAAGCCGTGGATTGTGAAATGCAGTTCGCTGAAGACCTCCTTTCCGGCGGCGTTGCGGGTTTGTCGCTCGCGGATATGCGGCAATATTTGGAGTTTATCGCCGACCAGCGGCTAGCGACGCTTGGCTTTGAACAGCGCTACTATGCACGGAATCCCTTCCCATTCATGGAGCTTCAGGACGTACAGGAGTTGACTAATTTCTTCGAACGGCGCGTCGCAGCTTATCAGGTCGGCATTACAGGCGAGGTCGCTTTCGACGAAGCATTTTGACAGACGTGTTTCCTGCAAAGGTGAGGCGTTTGAGAGGATGGCGTCGTGCCACTCGCTGAGCTTTCCGAGTCCATGAAGCAAGTTACCCTGCCGGTCAGTGGCGGCGGAAAGCGAGCACGGCGCGTCCGGCCAGACAGTCCGCCAAACTGGGGCTATGGCGCTATATCCTTTTGAAAAGACTGTTTTGGCTCTTGTGGGGGTCGCGCGAGTCCACAGGCTATCGCCGCCGCTGTCAGCGCGTTGTGTCGGAGGAGAGCGGTATTGACCTCTAAACTTTTTCCGTCGGTCAGTTCGCTGACTTTTGCTAACAAGTACGGCGTCACTGCCGCTCCGTGAACGCCTGCCGCTTCAGCTTCCGCCAGCGCCGACTGAATAGCCGTCTCAACGTCGGAAAGCTCTTCCGGTGGCGGTTGCACCACTAAGAGGCCCCCACCGCCCCACGCTCGCTCGACTGCCCAAAGGCGCGCTAAGTCGCCAACCTGTCCGACCGAAACGGGCAGCCGACGACCACTGTCGGCCGTATAAAACGCTGGAAATACGCTGCACCTCCAGCCAACCACTGGCACGCCAAGCATTTCAAGCCATTCCAGCGTCGCCGGAATGTCGAGGATCGCTTTGACGCCCGCGCAGACGACCATCACTGGGTAACGTGCAAGCGCCATAAGGTCGCCGCTGATGTCCCACGTTTGCGCCGCGCCGCGATGCACCCCGCCGACGCCGCCTGTCGCCAGCACTTGAATCCCAACGAGCGCCGCCGCCCGCGCCGTCGCGCCAACGGTCGTCGCGCCGTCCCACCCCAGCACTGCGGCCGCCGCCAAATCACGCGCGCCCAGCTTCGCTACGGGCTGCCCCTTGCGCGCCGACTCGCCAAATTGCGTTATCAGTCGCTCGTCCATGCCGACGACCAGCGCCCCGCCGGAAACCCCAATCGTCGCCGGCACAGCCCCGCCCGCCCGAACCGCCGTCTCCATCGCCAGCGCCGTTTCGATGTTCGCCGGATACGGCAGCCCATGGGCAATCACCGCGCTCTCCAACGCCACCACCGGACGCCCTTCCGCCAGCGCCTCAGCGACTTCCGGCGCCACCTGTACCAACGGCGGCCTCATGGACGCACGTCTCCCGTCGCCCGCTTTTCCGTCGCCCGCCGCAGCGCCTGCCCCGGCCGCGCCCCAGTCAACTTACCGTCCTCCAGCACAACGACGCCATTCACGACGACCAGAACGATACCGACAGGAAACTGGTGCGGCTGCTCGTAGGTCGCCTTGTCCAAAACGGCTTGGTCGTCAAACAGGACGAGATCGGCGGCGAAGCCCTCCTTGATCAACCCTCGCCCGGCCAGCCGAAACGTCTGTGCCGGCAGGCTGGTCATTTTCCGTACCGCGTCTTCGAGCGTCAGCAGACCCAACTCACGGACGTACCGCCCCAGCACGCGCGCGGTGTTCCCGTAGCCGCGCGGATGCGGCGCGCCGACGCCAAACTTCCTTACACCGGCGTCGGCGGCGATCATCGTGAACGGCTCGCGCATAATCCGAATGACATCATCCTCGCGCATGCCGTGAAAAATCATCCCTGCGCCGCCCTGCTCATACATCGTCAAAATCTGTTCGGCCTGCGCGTCAAGGTCATCCCTACCCTGCGCGAGGCGTGTTACCTCCACCAAGTTCTTGCCGTTGTAGTCGCGGTTCGCGCCGTAGAAAGCGACGACGGCGTAGCTGAAATCCGTGCGCCCTTTGGATTTGAGGCTCTCTATGAGTTCATCCTTGATTTTGCGGCGCGTCTCGGCGTCGGCTAGGCGCTTGACGGCTTCAGTGCGCCCGCCGTCCAGCGCCCAGTTTGGCAGCATGATTTCCAGAGCCGTCGAAGAAGCCGTGTAGGCGTACTGATCGGCCGTCACTTCGACGCCGCGCGCCCGCGCCGCCCGAATGAGGCCCAGCATCCGGTCGCTTGCGCCCCACAGACGCGGCGAGGACACCTTCAGATGCGAGATTTCCACCGGCAACCCCGCCTGCTCGCCAATCGCAATGGCTTCCTCGATGGCTTCTAGAACACCGTTGCCCTCGTTGCGCATGTGCGTGGCGTACACACCGCCGAACGGGGCGACGACCTTCGCCAAGGCGACAATTTCATCGGTTTTGGCGAAGCTGCCGGGCGCGTAAATCAACCCGGTCGAAAGTCCCAGCGCGCCCTCCTCCATCGCTTTGGCGACCAGGTGTTTCATTTCAGCGAGTTCTGCGTCGGTGGGCGCGCGGTCGGCATACCCCATGACCTTGGCGCGCACCGAACCGTGGGCGATGAGCGTCGCCAGATTGACCGTCAGCGGTGTTTCCCGGTAGCGGCTGAGGAATTCGGCTACATCAATGACGGAGAACCCACAGTTGCCTGTCACGAGCGTTGTCACGCCCATGCGGATGAAGTTCTCGGCGTCGGGCAGCGTAAAAATGTCCTCCGCGTGCGCATGAACGTCTATGAAGCCGGGCGCGAGGACCAACCCGTTGGCGTTGACGACGCGCCGCGCCGTACCTGACAGTCCGCGCCCAATGCGGACAATGCGGCCGTCCCGGACGGCGACATCCGCCCGAAACCATGGGTTGCCCGCGCCGTCCACGACGCGCGCGTTGGCGATGAGCAGGTCATAGTCGGGAACGGCGGCTTGCCCTCCAACCGGGACGACCGCCAAACACACCAGCAGTGACAACGCAGCGACCACGCTTCTAGGCGTCCGCATCCGGCTCAAGCTTGATGGGAAGTTTGCGAATGCGCTTGCCGGTCAGGGCAAACAGCGCGTTGCAGACGGCCGGAGTGGTCGGCGGCAGCGCCGGTTCGCCTGCGCCGGACGGCGCTTCGGCGCTCTTGACCAAATGAATCTCAACTTTCGGCATCTCCGTCACTCGCAGGAGCGGATAATCGTTGAAGTTTGACTGCACGACCCGCCCCTTCTCAACAGTGATCGCGCCGTAAAGCGCCGCGCTTAGGGCGAAGACGATGCTACCCTCGATTTGCGCCTCAAGGTGACCCGGATTGATGACTGTCCCGACATCCATTGCGCACACGACCCGATGAACGCGCGGCAGATCGTCTTCAATGGACACTTCCGCAACTTGGGCGCAGAAAGCTCCGAATGAGAAATGCGATGCTACGCCGCGCGCGCGGCCCTTAGGCGGCGTCTCACCCCAACCGGCGGCTTTGGCGGCAATTTCCAGAACGTTTTTCAGACGGGGCGCTTTGGCGAGCAATTTGAGTCGAAACGCCACTGGATCGGCTCGCACGGCGTGGGCAAGTTCGTCAATGAACGACTCCTGCACGAAGGCGTTCTGCGAGTCGAACACCGCCCGCCAGAAGCCAATCGGGACACCTGTGTTGGCGCGGACGTACTCGGCGCGGAAGTTCGGTATGTCGTACAGCATGGTAATGATGCCTGCCATTGCGCCGCGATCCACGCCCTTGCCGCCGTCCGGTTGGCGCTGACCAAAGATGGAAGGCGCAACCAGCCGATGCAGCAGTGCCGTCGGCTGTCCAGCGGCGGACAGACCGCCCTTAACGACGTGCAGGCTGGCCGGACGATACCAGCCGTGCTGCATGTCTTCTTCGCGCGTCCACGTCACCTGCACCGGTACGCCGTCCAACCGCTTGGCGACTTCCACTGCGTCGGCTGCGTAATCGGCTTCAATGCGTCGGCCGAAGCCGCCGCCCAGCAGTGTGACGTGAATCTTGATGCGCCCGGCGTCCAGCCCTGTAATCCGGCGAGCTTCCTCCATGACAAAGTTGGGAAACTGCGTCGGCACCCAGATTTCACAGCCGTCGGCGGTGACCCGCGCCGTACAGTTCTGCGGCTCCAGCGTGGCATGGTGCAGATAGGGAACTTCGTACTCGGCTTCGAGCTTTTTGGCTGCGCTCGCAAAAGCTTCGTCAAAATTGCCGTCGTTGCGCGCCACATCGCCCGACGCTTTAGCTTTTTCGGCGAACATGGCGCGAATAGCGGCGCTCGACAGCTCGGCGTGGGGGCCGTCGTCCCATGTCACGCGCAGTTTCTTCGCGCCCTCAAACGCCGCCCACGTGTTGGTCGCCACGACGGCCACGCCCCGGTCGGTCATGAGCACCTTTTCCACGCCCGGCACGGTCTTCGCAGCGGTGTCATCCACCTGTTTGGGCTTGCCGCCGAACACCGGCGGGTGAACCATCGTGGCGAAGCGCATGCCCGGCAGGCGAACATCTATGCCGTACACCGCCTTGCCGGTGACAATCGCCGGGTTGTCGTAGCGCGCGATGCGCCGTCCGATGAGTTTGAAATCCTTGGGGTCTTTGAGCTTGACGGTTTTGGCGTCCGGCACGGGCAGCGCCGCCGCGTCGGCGACCAACTCGCCGTAGCTGAGTTTTTTGGCGGCGTCCGTCGGATGGATGACAAAGCCGTTTTCCGTCCGGCAGTCGGCGGCGGCGACATTCCAACGACGCGCAGCAGCCTCGACGAGCATGGCGCGGGCTGTTGCGCCGGTGCGCCGGAGCGGCTCCCACGCGCTTCGTATGCTGCCGCTGCCGCCCGTCCCCTGAAAGCCGTACTTGGCCGGATCAAACGACGCCGTTTCAACGACCACCTTTGACCAGTCAGCGTCGAGTTCTTCCGCCACCAGCATCGGGAGGCTGGTACGGACACCCTGCCCCATTTCGGTTTTGTTGACGGTGACGACAATGCGGCCGTCAGATTGAATGCTAAGGAAAGCGTTCGGAGTCAGCGCCGGTGCACCGGCAGCCGCCACGCAGCCAGTTTCGGCTTCGAAGCTGCACCCCAGTGTCAGCGCCGCGCCAGTAAACACTGCGCCCGCCATAAACTCGCGCCGTGAAACCTTGGTAATCATCGTCATGGCCGCTTGTTCCTGTTCTTAATTCGGCAAAGAGACCTCAAAGAGGGAAGAAAGTCATTTTTCAGAAAACTAAAGAGCAGGAGAATCATTCAGACCCAAATCTAAGCATTTCCGGCATACATTTGTTTACCTTTAGGTTCAGGGATAGGTCGCCCTAAGCTTTTAGCTGTCTCAATCCAATCTTGAATGATGATCCCTGCATTGGCTACAGCTTCTTGGTAGGTTTGACCGTCCGCCATACAGCCCAGTACTTCCGTGACTTCTATGATGAACGACTGGTCATTGTCGCTCCAGCAAGTGATCATTCCTGCCGTCATGTCCGCCAAGGCCATATTTGAGCAAGATGCTTCTGACTTGTTTGCTTGGTATGGTTTCACTTTATTGTTCTTAGGCTGAAGGTTGATGATTTCAGCGACGCCGCTTTTTGTAAATATGTGATGATCCCCTTTAATCCTCTCATCAAAACCGAGGCGTTTCAGTCATTGGCATAATTCCAAGAATCCAATGTCACCGTCCGCGACACCGCTCAGCAATTTTCGCCGGAGCTTATCATATTTCCACATTGCTGCTGGCACTGAAATCAGCGATGCTGTGACGCGAAACAGCTTACCGCGAGTCGCTGCCGCGCGTTTTCTGAAGCGTAGCGGCGCGGCGAACGGCTGCGTAAATGCGCTGATATGTCCCACATCGACAGAGGTTACCGGCCAGCGCAGCAGCGATGTCTTCATCCGATGGTTTTGGATTCTTCGCCAACAACGCCGCCGCAGCCATGATTTGACCCGGCTGGCAGTAGCCACACTGCGCTACGTCTTCAAGCCGCCAAGCTTGTTGGACGGGGTGCATGCCGTCGGGCGACAGGCCTTCAATGGTCGTGATGCTTTTACCAGCGGCGGCGGCAAGCGGCGTCAGGCAGGCGCGCGTCGCAACGCCGTTGAGGTGAATTGTACACGCGCCACAGAGACCAATTCCGCAGCCGTACTTCGTCCCTGTCAGCCCCAGTACGTCGCGCAACACCCACAGCAGCGGCATGTCCGGCGGCGCGTCACAAGCTTGTTTGACGCCGTTGACCGTAACCGTGATTGGCATATGGAAACCTCGCACTTTGTTAGCCCGGCTTCAGGCGGAAGCCGCCTGTGGCGCGCTTTTACGCCACCAGCCAGCGAAACTCAACATTTTCCCGACACCCACCAACCATTACTGTACGGTCTAAACACTGCTGTAAAGCTCCAGGACACGCTAGGCGCGCCGGTTTCACGTGCCTTGCCCGTGGACTGTGTAAAGCCTGCTAGTGTTTTGCAGCAAGCACAGGACGTCGCTTCTCAAGCCGACGCTGCTTTGCAAATTGCAGTCCGGCGCGCACTGTAAAGCGCAGGTTGGCGCATCGTCGGGCAGGACTACGGCCAGCGTCGTTGTTGGCGGCGCTGGATGGCCTCGGTCAGTTCACCGGCATGCCGGTCAATGCGCTCATTGACAACCCTAGCGCCGGCCTCAAACACTGCTGGAATGCGCTCGGCGAATTTCTGAAAGACCGCCGTCCGTGAAAAGACCTCAATTTGTTTGAGTTCAACTTCGTCAAACAACCGCCGCAGCTTTTCCGGTGTGAGGTCGGCCCGCGCAAAGAGTTCAAGGTTGCTAAAGAGTTTCCGTCCAGCGTCAGTCGTGGCGAAGGCATTGAGCTGACGCAGCTCCCGTTCTTCAAAGCTGTCGGCCAAAAACACCGTTAGGTCTTCCGAAATTGCCCGCCATGACGCATGCCGCTCAAGGAAGTCGCGCAGAATATCACTGTAGGGCCGCAGTTCCGGGTTGTCGCGGAGTTGTTGTTGCAGGATGGATTGCACCTGGCGGTCATAAAAAGCCGGAATCCCGGTCAGCGTAAAAAATTCGCGCGCTGCCTGGATGCTGTCTGGCGTCCCGGTTTGCCCCCGACGGATTGGCTGCGCAGGCCTCTGTGGCTCACGCGCCGTGACGACGGGCAGCGTCCCTGACGGAATCACACGCCGTCCGTCGGAGGGCGCAGACTGCCTACTCGTTGGACGATTCTTGAAGTCTTCTTGGGCGGAAACGAAACCGGCCGGCGAAACTAAACCGGCAAGCGCAATCAGAGCATAGCTGACGTAACGGTGTAGCGATGACATCGGGCGATTTCCTCTCGAAGCGACAGAGCAGTGGTTGAGGCAGGAAAAGAGCGTGACGACCTTTCCGAAGTTTTTAGGAGTGACGACGCGGTTAGGCTTGTCACGTGAAAGCCTAGTACCCCCAAACCTCGTCTGAAAAGGTTTTCTTGTCAGTCGCCGTTCCAGCGCGTGAACATCATCCGCCGCCGTCCGACCCAAAAAGCGCGCCAGTACGGCTAGCCGTTATCACTTGACATACTGCATCAAACACATCATCTAGGCTGACGGGACGCCCCGGTTGGGCATAGAGCAGTCGGTTGCGTGGGCCGCGCGGCGCTAACCGGCTTGCCTCTTGAGGCCCTTCCAGCGCCACAACAGCTGGCGTTTGAACCGCCACAGCGACGTGAACTGGCGCACGGTTGCTCCCTACCACAACCGAAGCCTGTGCTAAGGCGACCGCCAGCAGCGCGGCGCGCGGGCGGCGCAAAACCACTGGTTTCAGCTTGTACCGCTTCCATTCCCCTCGCAGCCGATCGGTCAAGCCCGGTTCTTCCTCGGTCTCAACGACGAGCACCTGCGCGTCATACTCAGCGACCAAGCGGGCGGCGAGCGGCGCAAACTGCTCGGCAGGCCACACCTGCGGCGCAAACCCAACCGTTGGATGTAAAACGAATGTTAGTCCTGTTTCCCGCCAACCAAGTTTGACGAGTTTTTGCCGCTCAGCCTGTTGCACCGCCGGCGGCAGGACAAGTCGCGGCATTGGCGGCGTCGGTGTGACGCCTAGCTCCGCGACAAGTGCCGCCGCTGCGTCCGTTAGATGCTGGTTGTCTCGCCCGGAGCGCATCCGCAATGTCAAGCGCCGTCGCGCCTGGATTAACAGCATCCCGATTTGTTCCGGGATGGCGTCCGTCAAACCAATCACCGCGTCAAAGGTTTGCTGGCGCAGAACAGTCAGCGCATGTAGGGCCCTGAAGAGAGAGGGGCCAGCGAGCATCGAACGATGCGCGCCAAGCGGGTGTACCGCGTCTACACAATCGGCAAGCTGGGCGAGGTCACAGGCGAAGTTCGGCGCAGCCAGCCACAACCGCGCTTCTGGAAAGCGCCAGCGCGTCGCCTGAATAGCCGGCAGACAAAGCAAAAACTCAACGGCTGTGCCACTGTGGACAAAAAGCAGGCTTTCCACGGTGTGAAAACGTCGCGTATTTGTCTGGCGAGCACAAAACGACAGGGTCAAGCACAGTTTTTCCGCGCCCGCCAGGTCACATTCGGCCGCCGCACCACAACACGAATGGTGTGCGTCCGACCGTCGTAACCATTCGGTGGGTAAAACCCAATCGTGTACTGCGCGCGGAGTTCCTCGATGACTTCCGCAAAACGGGCCGCCAGATGCGCGCCGCCGGGTGATTTGATGTAGCGTCCGCCGGTTGTCGTCGCCAGATCGGACAACCAAGCCGCATGACGCGCTTCCGCCGGATGGCGCGTTGGGAATCGCGCGTCATGCAGGTCTATGGCGTACACGATCACATCCGCTTGGGCGGCTTGGCGCGCAATTGCGTGCGGCTGGGCGTCGCTGGCTGTGTCAACGCCGTCGGAAATCAGAACAATGGCTCGCCGCTGTTCGGGACGAGCGTCAAGCGCTTCAATGACAACCCGCAGTCCGTCGTAAAGCCGAGTCTTTCCGCGCGCCCGCAAGGCCCACAGGCGCGGGACAACAGTGCGAGAAGAAGAAAAGTCCTGAATCTGCTCGACGGCGCTGCTGAAAGCGTACACCGCCACGGCGTCGTTAGCGCGAATCAAAGATTGAAAATGCGCCGCTGCAGCCTGCGCATTGCGCAGTTTGACGCGCATGCTGTCGCTGGCGTCAATCATCACGGCCGCGCAAAATGGGGCGTCTCCTGTACTGAAGTGCTCAATCTGCTGTGCCGCGCCGTCCTGAAAAACAATAAAGTCTTCCGGCCGCAGCCCGCGCACGTAACCGCCCTGCTCGTCCATGACGGTAACATTCACCAACACTAACTCGGTCGTTAGCCGCAACGTGTCGTCGTCCGCCGGCGCAGGGCGCTGGGCGGAAAGCGCGCGCGTCAGCGCAAGGCCGCCGCAGACGCTGAGCCAGGCGCGCAACCAGTGACGACGCGCCGGACAAAACATCGGACGAAACAGGCGATGACCCATGCGTACGCCCTCCTACGGCGATAGGCGACCAGTTGGCGTCACCCGCTGCGCAAACTTCGTGACAGACGCAGGATGCGGGTGGTGCGGGAGAGGATGCCTACCGACAGCGTGAAGCGCGAGGCTTTATCAGCCGCCTGCCGCACCTCAGCGCTCAACTGCGAAAGCAGAGCAAGCTGTGCGCCGAAGTCAGTTGGCAACGGTTGCGTGTCTTCACCATCGCCCCTGACGCCCTGAAGCTCGCGGACGCGCTTGGCAAGTTTTTCAATCCGTTTGAGGTCTTCAAGGTCGCGGTTGGAAAGCTGCGGTCGCACGCCCTGCGGAACAGCGTCGAACCGTTTGGCAAGTTGTCGCGTCAGCGCCTCTAGTTCCTGACCGGCTTTGCGCAAATCCGCCAGCGTCTGCTCATCGCGCTCGCGTCGCCGCCGCACCTCCATATCGGAGTAAAACTCGCCGGGTGACTGAAGCGTACCGGAGGCGACCATCGTTAGGCTGATGACCGTCGCAGCCCCAAGCACAAACCGCCAAATCGGTCGCCGCCCATCGCCCCTGCCTTGAAACTTTGTTCGCCGTTTGAATCCCATGTTTTGCCGCCTCCGACCCGACCTCAATGCGACGGAGATACTATGTAGTGTACCGCCGCGCACAAGGCTATCGGCGTTCGCACAACAAGCGTTTTTCTTGAAATCGTAGAAAAAACGATTGACAAGTTGGAGACCCGACCCTATACACCAGATATTGTGGAGTTATCGTTCTTGGGTACAAGGGCGGTTGCACCACAGCATCTTGTAGTTTCCATTCCCTCAAGTACAAGAAGGAGCGCGCCCATGCCGACGAAACGCAAAGCTGAAGCCGGCGACGCTGAGCCAAAAGCGTCCGCCAAGAAAGCCGCTGCGAAGCAGGAAGCCACAGTCGAGGCAACCGTAACGACCACCGCCAAGAAAGCTACCGCTAAGAAAGCCGCCCCACCCAAGGAAGCTGCCGAGTCGGTTGCGCCGCCCCCGGCCGAAGCGGAAACCAAGAAAGCCAAAAAGTCAGCCGCCTCGAAAGCCGAGGCTGAAGCGTCGCCAGCTAAGGCGACTAAAGCGACTGGGAAGGCGAAACAAGCTGTAGCGGAAACGCCGGCGACGGATACCCCGGCGACAAAAACGGCGTCCGCCAAGAAAACCGCCAAGAAAACAACGGCGAAAGCGGAGGACGCCTCAGACACTCCAGCCGCTGAAAAGAAGAAGAAGACGGCGAAATCAGCGGAAACGCCTCCACCAGCCAAGAAGGAACCCAAGGCGGAGACGGCGGACGCGCCAGCGAAGAAGTCAACAAAGAAGGCGAAGTAAGCCAGCAAGCTTGGCGACGACATCGCTTTGGACAAGCGAGCAGGCGAAGGGGTTTTTGTGTCGCCGCGAAGAGGTGGGGTTTCCTTGCGTTGGCCGACGTGGTAGGACAGCGCAGCAGAACGGCGCACGGACAGGCCACGCTGCCCAAGACCGCTGACCAGAGCCAAGGTCATGAAGCTGTGTCCAGTATGTCACGCTTGCTACGAGGATGCCGCGCGCTTCTGTGTCCAAGACGGGGCGCGATTGGTGATAGGTCCGCCGGGGCCAACACAGTTGCCGGGCGGCCGCTTTCGTGTCGTCCGTTTGTTGGTCGCCGGGCGCATGGGTGACGCTTACCTTGCGCTGGACGCCGTCGCTGGGCAGCAGGTCTTGGTCAAGGTTTTCCCGTTGCATTTGTCTACCAGCCCGGAAAGTCAGCAGTGGTTGGGCGTCTGCCTGGACCGCCTGACTGGCCTTCAAGAGCCAAATCTCGTAGCCTACTACGCCGTTGTGGAGATCGCGCAGGGGTATGTCGCGCTTGTGACCGAATATGTGGCTGGGCATGACCTGCGCCAAGAGCTTCGGCCGCGGCGGCCGCTGTCACCGCGCCGTGCGGCTGCAATTGCTGGTGAAACGGCGAAAGGATTGGCGGCGGCGCATGCCGCCGGTGTGCTGCATCTTGATCTCAAGCCGGAAAACATTTTTCTCTTTGCCGACGCCGAAACCCAAGTTCTACGGGTCAAGGTCGCCGACGTTGGGCTGGCTTGCCTCAAGGAGGGGTTGGCTGGCTCGGTGACAGACGACACCGGATCGGAAATCGCCCGCCTCCCCTACTACACCTCGCCGGAAGCCTGTCTAGGTGAGGCCCTTGACGCGCGGACAGATATCTATGGTTTGGGTGTGATCCTGTACGAAATGCTGGCCGGTGCGCCGCCGTTCCAGGCCAAGTCACCTGGCGTGGTGCTTCAGATGCAAACAAACACGCCGCCGCGTCCGCTCAATTTCGTCAATCCGGCGCTCCCGGAGGCGTTAGTGGCGCTGACTATGCGCATGCTGGCCAAACGGCCCGATGAACGTCCGCAGACGATGCGCGAAGTGTATGAGGTTTGTCAGGATTGGCTGCAACGTCAGGGTGGCTTGGAATACTTCGCACCGTCCGGGACAGTACCGGCGTCACCCGCTGCTGCAGCATCGCCGCCCGAAGTTGCGCCAGTGGAACTGCCGGCGGCCTCCCTCGACTTACCTCTGCGCTTGACGATTATTGACGCGGACGACGAGGGCAACCGCTCACGGACGATTCTGGGGCGCGTTCAGGAGGCTTCGCCGCAGGGCCTGCGCATTTTGACCGGCACGATTGAAACAGAACAGCTCAACATCATTCGCGATCACACGGTAGCCTTCAAAAACCGACTTGCCATTGAGGTTGACCTCCCTGACGGAACGGTCCACATGAGTGGTTTTGCCGTACGCTACAACCGCGCCCCGGATGGACGGAACTGGGTAGTGTACATTTACATCAAGGAAATGCCTCGCGATGACCGCCGTCGCTATGAGGCTTTCTTGCGCGAGCGAGCGGTGTAAGCGGAAGGGGCAGCCAGACTGTTTCTCAAGCAGCTTCACGATATGGCTGCGCTTGTGAGAACAGGCTGAACTCTCCGCTGGCCTGCAGGCTTCCCCGCACGCGTAAGGAGCGTACGGCCTTGAGCTGACTGCCCCAACCTGCGAGGCAAGCAACGCGCCGCTTCCGTAGGGTGGGCAGGGCGTGAGAGCGCCCAGCTTCTCCGCCATACGGTCTGCTTACTTGCCGCACGTGACGCTTTCTACCGCCGGCTGGCAAGCTGACGGGGACATTGCTCGAAAAGCGCCTGAGGGTTAAAGCGTGCGTCAGTGCGATACTTCGGCGGAAAGGTTGGTGAGGAAACGTCTTTCACTCGCGGATGATGATTTGCTCGTCTTTGAGCGTCAGGCGGTAGCGTGACCGGTGGGGATCGCTTCGCTTGCCGACGTTTTCGATGGCGTACCGTTGGGCGGCCTGTTCGCCGAGCGACTCTTCAAAGGCCTTGTTGATCCGCGACTTATGCGGCTCGAAGTATTTCGCCGTCAAGACGCGATCGCCTTTGCGCGCAGACTTCTTTTCCTCTTTGTCTCCAAGCAGGCTTTTTTCAAGCCGCTCATAATCGCCGCTCATCTTGTTCATGACGCGCCCTGCCTGTTCCAGAAACTCGTCGCAGGCTTCCGGCGCGCTCCGATCCACTTCCGGCTTGCCGGCTTTGACGCGCTCGGCCAGCCAGAGCAGCAGCGCAAATTCGGTCGGCGTCAAAGTAATCTCGATGTCGTCGGCCCACACGCGCTTCTGCGCCACATCCAGCACAAGCTGCGGCGGTTGCAGCATGCGGTTGGCGGCGGCCACCACGTCGCTCATGCGCGCTTGACCTTTCAAGAAACGCGGCGGCAAGCCGTTCCTCAAACGGACGAAGGGAATTTCAGCGAGCGTGACTTCGGCGTCTCGACAGTCGACCAGTTTTTTGTCGCTCGTTTCAATGATGCGCTCGTAGGGTGTTGGATAGAAAAATGACCAACTCGACTCAAACGGGGCGCTCACCAGCACGTGCGACAGCCGATCCTGCGACCGTCCGAACAGCGACAGCGCATAGCCGAGGTAGTAACCCATGGTCTTCCGTCCGCCGGCCAGCGAAACGTGCAGCGCCGACTGGTCATCGGCCGTCAAATCGCGTACCAGCGTCGTCAGCGCGTCCGCTGCGGCTTCATTGTCTTGCGGCGAGCGGATGTCGTCGAGCGGGTTGCCTTGCGCGTCCTGGAGAACGTGGATGCGCTCGCTGTCAAACGCGATAGGCGGCAGCTGATAATCCTGGCGCAGCCGGTGAAACCAGCCGGGGTCGGCCGACAGCAGCGATAGTCGGGCGCGTTCCGCCCCTTCTTTGGTTGTCACGAGGTGGATTTCCGTTGGGATAAAAGCTGGTTGCTGCCGAATCAGGGCGTACACGGTTTCCGTCACGACCTGCGGCGTCAGACCTGTAGCGACAAGTAGGATGCGGCGTTTGTAGTCGGTTGGTTTTGACGGAGCGGACATAGGTTAGTTCCTCACACGATGGTTGGCTTTGCTGCCTCTGCTTCGCTTCCGGCAAGGCGGAAACAACGAATGGATGATTTGTATCCGATTGGCAAAAAGCGCATTCAGCTTGGTAGCGGGGAGCAGACAACGGCGACTGTTGCAAGCTTGTGGGCGCTGTTTGCGCGCTCCTAAGGGATTTCTCGGCAGGTGGTTTGGCAACCGGCGCTATAGCGGGCTTTTTACCTGAGACGCGCATTAGGAGGAAGCTTGGGTGCGCCGTGCGGTGGGTAACATCACCGTTTCTGCCCATCGGAGCGAGGACGGAGCAGCGTACGCAGCAACCTTTCTAAGTTTGGCGTATTTGCTGAGAAAACGCAGCGAGCTAGGCGCTCACTTGGCGCGTGGCGGCGTCTGCTGGCACACGCCAAATCGCTTATTAGTTCATGCTAGGTATGGCTGCGTTGATGCGAAAACGGCCCTAGGTCGTCCCTACCCTGTCGAGCGGGACGGCTTTATGTCGGCTGCGTAGGCTTTGGGAGTGAATCGCGCGCCGACTCGGCGTTCTGCGCTAGAAGCCGAAATGCACCGACTTGCTTTGAGGACGCTTGACCATGTTGAGGGGTGACACACGTTTTGCCTAGAGAGTCCACGCCGCTTCGTGAAGGGAGCGTTGGCAGGCACTGTCGCCAAGCCTTTGGTATAGCGCGTCGCAGTTGGCCATACGCAGGAAAAGCGACGGAACACTCCCCACGCCAAACCACTACGCAGCGCACGCTAGGGTATTGCTCCACGGGAGTAGGAATTGCTCTTGTGATTTGCCTTGAAAACATATGCTTAGAGAAGCATATGCCTAAAGCTTGTGGGGTGAAAGGGACAGTTTGCCGGTGACTGGGGTGGGTGTATGGGGAGGGCAGAGGCTTTGCGACATTAGCGGCCGTGCCTCCGCCGCCAGCGCTTGCTTGCAGCAACCAAGAACGCTTACTGTGCCGGACGCCAGCTGGCGGTAGGCGTACCTCCACCTGCCAGCCAACCCGTTGGCTAACCCCGTCCACGCCCCAAAAGGGGGGAGGTTAGCCAACTGGGGAAGTCCTTTCTTTGAAAACAGTTAGCTTTTGGCGTGCCGGCGGCGGCTTGTGCCGTTGCTGGTCGTGCCGGTCGGGTTAGCCAAAAGGGGCTATTTGGCTATTGACAGCAAAGGGGTTACGAGTGCAGCCTCTGGATTGAAGACGCGCTTACAAGCGGATTGAAACTTTGAAGTATTGATGCGATGTTAGCATTTGAAGCCTCCGTGAAACTCTGGATTGAAGACGCGCTTACAAGCGGATTGAAACATTCCTCATCCCCGGCCCAGGTCTGGGCCTGGGCCGGAGTTACCTCTGGATTGAAGACGCGCTTACAAGCGGATTGAAACTTTCCCGGTTCCTGTGCCTCCAACGAGGCACGGGGTTAAGTTCCTCTGGATTGAAGACGCGCTTACAAGCGGATTGAAACAGCGCCGATAAACACTGCGAAGTCCAGTTTTCCGACACTTCCTCTGGATTGAAGACGCGCTTACAAGCGGATTGAAACAAGCGCTAGAACTAAGAGGAAGAACAGGAACACACTTCCCTCTGGATTGAAGACGCGCTTACAAGCGGATTGAAACCCTACTGAAGCCGACAATATTTCCGCCGGTTGCGGGTTCCACTCTGGATTGAAGACGCGCTTACAAGCGGATTGAAACTCCATTCTTTGCCGCCCTTTTCGGCCGGGCGGCCGGCCAAGACTCTGGATTGAAGACGCGCTTACAAGCGGATTGAAACCTCTCTGTTTACCCTATCCCGGCCTTGCGCCGGGATAGGGTCCTCTCTGGATTGAAGACGCGCTTACAAGCGGATTGAAACCAACGCGCGCGAAAACGGCGAAGTCTTTCAAGTCCATATATTCTCTGGATTGAAGACGCGCTTACAAGCGGATTGAAACTAGGGCTTCATCTTTGGCATTGAGGTTAACCTGGATACGGTTAACTCTGGATTGAAGACGCGCTTACAAGCGGATTGAAACGTTTTTCCTTCTAGCGCGCGGAGCGCTAGAACAAGAAGGAAGACTCTGGATTGAAGACGCGCTTACAAGCGGATTGAAACGAAGAACAGAAACATCCTCCATCCTTTGCCGCCCTTTTCGGCCCTCTGGATTGAAGACGCGCTTACAAGCGGATTGAAACTCTTTGGAAGCCGCGCGACGCCGAGCGGCGTCGGCGACTTCCCTCTGGATTGAAGACGCGCTTACAAGCGGATTGAAACGGAATCAACTAACTGTGGGCATAGTACTCGGATGTAAGTGCCCTCTGGATTGAAGACGCGCTTACAAGCGGATTGAAACTTCCGCCGCGCGCCAAGCTTCAGCCGCCGTAACCGGCAAGAAGCTCTGGATTGAAGACGCGCTTACAAGCGGATTGAAACCACGGAGAGCAAGGACAAGAAGGAAGAACAGGAACATTTTCCACTCTGGATTGAAGACGCGCTTACAAGCGGATTGAAACTGTCCGCCCTTCTAGCGCACGAAGCGCCAGAAGGAGGAGGAACTCTGGATTGAAGACGCGCTTACAAGCGGATTGAAACTGGCGCGACTTCTTTTTCCTACCCCCTTTTTTTTTAGGGGTTACCTCTGGATTGAAGACGCGCTTACAAGCGGATTGAAACCCCGTGGCCGACGGCGGATATCCACTCCTCATCCCCGGCCCAGCTCTGGATTGAAGACGCGCTTACAAGCGGATTGAAACTTAATAAAGCGTACCAATACAGTCCCGCGTTGGGGATTACCGCGGCTCTGGATTGAAGACGCGCTTACAAGCGGATTGAAACCCACTAGCCCGTCGCCACAGTCGGCGACGGCTTCCTTGCGCTCTCTGGATTGAAGACGCGCTTACAAGCGGATTGAAACAAGGGGAAGCGCATAGGTTATACGCTTCCCCACAGATTCTCTGGATTGAAGACGCGCTTACAAGCGGATTGAAACCCTGGCCGTAAGTGGCTGGTAGTGATACCCTGGGAATACTTCAGCTCTGGATTGAAGACGCGCTTACAAGCGGATTGAAACGGCCTGGTCCCCGACATTCAAAGTAACCTGGATTCTATTGACCTCTGGATTGAAGACGCGCTTACAAGCGGATTGAAACCCAGTGCCTGGTCCCCTACATTCAGGGTCACCTGGACCCTGTTCTCTGGATTGAAGACGCGCTTACAAGCGGATTGAAACCCGCCGGTAAGCGTGACCCAGTGGGCTTTGAAGCGCGCACCGCTCTGGATTGAAGACGCGCTTACAAGCGGATTGAAACGACCCTGTTGACCCTGACGGGCCGGCCGAAAAGGCCGGACAACTCTGGATTGAAGACGCGCTTACAAGCGGATTGAAACGCCCAGGTCTGGGCCTGGGATGGAGTGATGATGACGTACCAACTCTGGATTGAAGACGCGCTTACAAGCGGATTGAAACTTTAGCCTGCAGACTAGGGCCTCATCTCCGGCATTGAGGCTAACTCTGGATTGAAGACGCGCTTACAAGCGGATTGAAACGTTGCGCGCACAAGCGTTGTGCGCGCTTCAACCCGTGCGAAACTCTGGATTGAAGACGCGCTTACAAGCGGATTGAAACGACCTACCCCTTTTTTTTTCAAGGGTTATTTACTTTTTGACTCTGGATTGAAGACGCGCTTACAAGCGGATTGAAACTCCCGGGATTCGTGATAACAGCGGAATTGAGGACATATCTTGCCCTCTGGATTGAAGACGCGCTTACAAGCGGATTGAAACTTTCGGCTGGGCGGCTAGCCAAGAGTGTCTCTACATTAGCACGCTCTGGATTGAAGACGCGCTTACAAGCGGATTGAAACAAGGCGCGGACGCGGAGCGATGTGTGGGTAACCGTCACGCCCCTCTGGATTGAAGACGCGCTTACAAGCGGATTGAAACTGTGGGTATAGTACTCGGATGTGAGCACCTTGTCAAGTATTTTCCTCTGGATTGAAGACGCGCTTACAAGCGGATTGAAACCCCGAACCGCACGTCGTGCGGTTCGACCGGTCGACCGGGTATTCTCTGGATTGAAGACGCGCTTACAAGCGGATTGAAACTTCTTCCTTCCAGCGCACGAAGCGCTAGAACTAAGAGGAAGACCTCTGGATTGAAGACGCGCTTACAAGCGGATTGAAACGGCCACTAGGGCCTCATCATTGAGGCGTAGGGCCTTTACACGCTCTGGATTGAAGACGCGCTTACAAGCGGATTGAAACCAAAATGATTCCCGCGCCGGAGCCGTTTTGGGGGTTATGTTTGCTCTGGATTGAAGACGCGCTTACAAGCGGATTGAAACCCTGGGCCGGTTATAACGGCCGCATTCAAGATGTATTTCATCCTCTGGATTGAAGACGCGCTTACAAGCGGATTGAAACTAGCGGCGTCGCGCCTGGCGCGACCTTCCCCTTTTTTTCAAGCTCTGGATTGAAGACGCGCTTACAAGCGGATTGAAACTCGCCGAGGTAAAAATCTCTTTTCGCAGCCACTTCCTGGCCTCCTCTGGATTGAAGACGCGCTTACAAGCGGATTGAAACTCCGCTTCAAGTCTTTCGTCTTCATACTTGCCTCCAAAATGGCTCTGGATTGAAGACGCGCTTACAAGCGGATTGAAACAGCCTCGGCGGTCTCGGCGTACCCGACCGTCGAGGTGAAAGCCCCTCTGGATTGAAGACGCGCTTACAAGCGGATTGAAACTTACTTCGGCGCGCGTTACCCGCGCGTCGAAAAACCCGGTTCTCTCTGGATTGAAGACGCGCTTACAAGCGGATTGAAACAGCTGCCGGCCGTCGTAATGACGGCCGAGTTGAGGATATACCCTCTGGATTGAAGACGCGCTTACAAGCGGATTGAAACGGCCGACCTCAAAATCTTGACACCACTCCACGTGACGAACGCCCCTCTGGATTGAAGACGCGCTTACAAGCGGATTGAAACATACCTGCTTCCTTGTCGGCGTGAAAACTGGCCTTCTTGAAACTCTGGATTGAAGACGCGCTTACAAGCGGATTGAAACAAAAGGAAGAACAGGAACATCCCTTCTTACCCTTTGCCGCCCCTCTGGATTGAAGACGCGCTTACAAGCGGATTGAAACGCGCGTCAAGACCGGCCTCGACCGCCGCCAAGTAGGCGGCGGCCTCTGGATTGAAGACGCGCTTACAAGCGGATTGAAACGCCTGGTCTGGGGTAATAGTAATGTACCAGAACACCCCAGGACCTCTGGATTGAAGACGCGCTTACAAGCGGATTGAAACTGGGCTTGATTGCCGCTCTTAGCGGCGTCGCGCCTGGCGCGACCTCTGGATTGAAGACGCGCTTACAAGCGGATTGAAACCTTGCCATTTTTTCCTCCTTTTACATACCGCCTATTCCGGCCGCTCTGGATTGAAGACGCGCTTACAAGCGGATTGAAACTCGACCGTCCGCCCTAAAAGGGCGGACAGAAGCTCGGCCGTCTCTGGATTGAAGACGCGCTTACAAGCGGATTGAAACGGCCGTCGGCCGGTTTCGCAGCCGACAGACCAGGGCCTGATCTCTGGATTGAAGACGCGCTTACAAGCGGATTGAAACGACTATTGAGTTACCTTGGTATCTTTCGGGCACTTCGGGCACCTCTGGATTGAAGACGCGCTTACAAGCGGATTGAAACGCACCCGGTTTACTTCGACCGTCCGCCCTAAAAGGGCGGACAGCTCTGGATTGAAGACGCGCTTACAAGCGGATTGAAACGCGGAGTTGAGAATGTATCTCATCTCTGCCTCTCCATTTGCCGCCTCTGGATTGAAGACGCGCTTACAAGCGGATTGAAACCCGCGGCGTTCCCGGCGGGAAGGCGAGGCGAAACACCAAAGCCCTCTGGATTGAAGACGCGCTTACAAGCGGATTGAAACGCTTTTGACGCGAGCGCGAAAGTAACTGGTCGTCTATCGTGATCTCTGGATTGAAGACGCGCTTACAAGCGGATTGAAACCCCCTATCCTTTGCCGCCCTTTTCGGCTGGGCGGCTAGCCAAGACCTCTGGATTGAAGACGCGCTTACAAGCGGATTGAAACTTACCGCCCTATTTCTGACGCGCCGTAACGGTAGGCGCGAAACTCTGGATTGAAGACGCGCTTACAAGCGGATTGAAACATACTCCGGGTCCAGTGAGGACCGCGGAATTGAGAATATATCCTCTGGATTGAAGACGCGCTTACAAGCGGATTGAAACACGCTTGTGCGCGCCTCCGTGCGCGCGAAAACGGCGAAGTCCTCTGGATTGAAGACGCGCTTACAAGCGGATTGAAACGTGCCTGGTCGCCGACATTGAGGCTTACTTGCAGCCTGTTCTCTGGATTGAAGACGCGCTTACAAGCGGATTGAAACCAACGCGCGGCCTCTGTGTTTACCCTATCCCGGCCTTGCGCCGGCTCTGGATTGAAGACGCGCTTACAAGCGGATTGAAACGGGCGTACCAGAACACTCCGGGTCCGGTTATAACCGCTGAATCTGGATTGAAGACGCGCTTACAAGCGGATTGAAACTGGGCCGGGGTAATGAGGGCGTACCAGAACACTCCGGGTCCGGTCTCTGGATTGAAGACGCGCTTACAAGCGGATTGAAACTATAGCTGTAAACCCCTGGTCCAGTGATGACAGCTGAATTGAGCTCTGGATTGAAGACGCGCTTACAAGCGGATTGAAACCATAAAAACCCGCTGTGTGTTCCCAGCACACAGCGGGCGTGCTTCCTCTGGATTGAAGACGCGCTTACAAGCGGATTGAAACCTAGCGCGCCGTAACGGTAGGCGCGAAATCAACTAACTGTGCTCTGGATTGAAGACGCGCTTACAAGCGGATTGAAACAAGCCTTTCAATTCCATAACTCCTCCCTATTTACCGCCCTACTCTGGATTGAAGACGCGCTTACAAGCGGATTGAAACTACCCCAACGCAAGGAATGATGTATTTGAATTCCATTCTCTCTCTGGATTGAAGACGCGCTTACAAGCGGATTGAAACTTGCAACCGGCGGCGGCGGCAAGGCGCTGAAAGGCGGCTAAGTCTCTGGATTGAAGACGCGCTTACAAGCGGATTGAAACTTCTAGGTACTCGTTGATGATAGAGTCCCAAGCTATGTTGCGGCTCTGGATTGAAGACGCGCTTACAAGCGGATTGAAACACCACCACCGGGTGCGCCGTCCCCGCTATCTCTGCGGGGACGCCTCTGGATTGAAGACGCGCTTACAAGCGGATTGAAACAGCGCCGAAGGCCTTGAGCTGATCCTTGAATTGGAAAGTGTTGCCCTCTGGATTGAAGACGCGCTTACAAGCGGATTGAAACTAAGCCTATGTGTCAAACTATTCCTCCAACAGTGAAGCGACTTTGGATTGAAGACGCGACTAAAAGCAGATTGAAACGCCGACAATGCCTTGCCGGTTTCGTCGCAAAGCCATTCGCTTTGGATTGAAGGATTGAAGACGCGGCTAGAGCAGTTTCCGAGACAACGTAGCGAGTTAGCCCGCTATTTGGAGTGCGGGGCGTTCCGCCGCTTTCCTGCGTGGCGGCTCGACGCCACGTGCCACGCTGGAAGGCGTGGCGGTTCGTTGTCCCAAGACAAGCTGGGAAGCCATCCGGCGCGTCAAGCCGCCGCACTCCAAACCATTGACGCGATTCAACTGGTTATCGCTCTGCTGGGTTTGGCGGCGGATTGGACGCAGTACCGGCTCCAAACCGTGGACGCGATTCAACCGGTTATCTCTCCCCTTTACGCGGAAACTGCTCCAATTTGAGAAGCGCGTTGCTTTCCCTACGCAAAGCGCCGGCAAGCTTGCCTGTCCAACACCCCTCGCTCAACAACGGTAGGCTCTCGCCAACATCATTTCCCGCAGGAGAGCCGACCGCTATGACGACGCTTTACTTGACCGAACAAAACACAACACTCCATAAGCGCGATAACCGTTTCGCTCTCGAACGCGACGGCCGCGTTATTGCCGAAGTCCACGACTTCCAAGTGGAACGGGTCGTCGTCTTCGGTCACATCCAGCTTTCAACCGCCGCCATCAGCCACCTGCTCGCCTCCGGCATTGACACCACCTTTGTGACCGTCACCGGCCGCTTCAAAGGACGACTCGCCGCGCTCGAATCCAAAAACGCCCCCTTGCGCGCCCGGCAGTTTGAGCGCGTCAACGATCCAGTCTTCAAACTGGCGCTGGCCAAAACCTTCGTCCAAGCCAAGGTCGCCAACGGCGTCGAAAACCTCGCGCGCCAACAGCGCAACCATCCCGAACTCAACCTCGGCGACGCCATTGACTTCCTTTCCAGCGTCGGCCCGCGTATCGAACGCGCCGCCGACCTCGACGAACTGCGCGGCGTCGAAGGCAACGCCGCCGCCGTGTACTTCAAAGCCCTCGGCAGCCTCTTCCGACGCGGCTTCACCTTTGAAAAACGGACACGCCGACCGCCGACCGATCCGGTCAACGCCCTGCTGAGCTTCGGCTACTCTCTGCTCCTCAACGAAGCCGTCGCCGCCGTCGCCGGCGTGGGACTCGATCCCTACTTCGGTTTCTTGCACGAAGTCCTCTACAGCCGCTGCTCGCTGGCGCTCGACCTCATCGAGGAGTTCCGTCCCATCACCGCCGACCGCCTCGCCATCAACATGGTCAATCTGGCGATTGTCGAACTCGAAGACTTCATAAAAACCGAAGAGGGCGGCGTCCTGCTCAACGACGAGGCGCGGAAGCGGTTTCTCTACGAGTACGAGCGGCTCATGACGCGCGAGTTCACCAACGCCCGAACCAAGACGCGGACAACCCTGCGCCGCGCGCTCTACGAACAGGCCGAGGCGCTTCAGAAAACCATCCTCGATGGGACGCCCTACCTACCCTTTCGCGGCTGGCACTGAACCGGGGCCGCTGAACCGGTGCTCAAACCAAGACCGCCAACGCGCCCGGCAATGAAAGGAGACGCGCCATGCAGTTCATTCTGTTGACGTACGACATCCGCGATCCACGCCGGCTGCGGCGCGTCATGGAGACGGCCGAACGCTACGGGCGGCGCGTTCAGAAGAGCGTCTTTGAGTGTTGGCTGCGCGACGAGCAGGTGGGCGAGCTGATTGACGATTTGAAAAAGGTTATCAACCGGCGCGTGGATGCCGTCCGACTCTACCGGTTGTGCGCTGCGTGCCGCGCGCGGCGTTGCGCCTGCGGCGACACACGCCTGCGCGAAGACCTTGACGTGATTGTGTGGTGAGCGGCGCGCCAAGCCCGACAGCCCGCGAAGCGGGCGACAGCTTTTAGAGCAGTTGCCGAGTAAGTGTAGCGATACCTTGGTTGAATTGCGTCAACGGTTTGGAGTGCGGGGCGTTCCGCCGCTTTCCTGCGTGGCGGCTCGACGCCACGCGCCACGCCGCAAGACGTGGCGATGCCCTTGATCGGCGGGCACTCAGGCTTTCAGCGCACAACGCTGCGCTATGACGCTTCGCAAACTGGTTGTTTTTCCTCAAAAAAGTTCCTGTGTTATGGCTTTCGGCGCGTCAAGCTGCGCTGTGACAAAGCGCGGAACGCCGCCGCACGCCAAATGTGGACTAGCTCGCTACATTTTGGACGGCGCGAGTATCTAGTCTTCTCCAGTTTCCTTTGTCTCCTTCACAACTTCCTCTTGCGGCTGCTCCAGTTGGAGCAGCGCGGCTTGGATTTCCGCTTGTAACGGTTTCA
Source organism: Chloracidobacterium sp. (assembly GCA_025057975.1). Classification (NCBI taxonomy): domain Bacteria; kingdom Pseudomonadati; phylum Acidobacteriota; class Blastocatellia; order Chloracidobacteriales; family Chloracidobacteriaceae; genus Chloracidobacterium; species Chloracidobacterium sp. Next base: position 214,438 of record JANWUV010000004.1, on the reverse strand, counting down.
AGTCGGCATCTATAGCCTGCCAGATTTCAGCCGGATTGACGCTGTCATACTGGTGAATCAACACATCGCGCAAGCCTGCCAAAGCTCGCCATGGGATGTGTGGATGAGCCTTCCGAAATTCTTCAGGGATACGCTTGACTGCCTCGCCAATCACCTCAAGGTTACGGATAACAGCGTCTTGCGTCCGCATGTCATTCATGAAGGACTGCCGTCCCTCAGAGGTGTAATCAAGGATTCTGCTGATGCGCTCTAGAATCTGCGCCAGATAGACGCGCGTATCCTTGCTCACAAAGGCTTAGCCTCCTCAAGAATGCGACGGCGCAGCAACCAGTAAAGCCCGTCTTCAGAGACAACATCCACGGGACAGCCCAGCAACTCGCGCAAGTCGGCGGATAAAGCGCATATATCCAGCAAGCTTCGCCCTTCTTCCATTTTGACCAGCAGATCAATATCACTGTCCGGCCGCGCTTCGCCGCGCGCCACCGAGCCGAAGACTCTCACATTCCGCGCCCCATGCTTTGCCGCCAACGCCAGAATCGCCTCGCGGTGTCTTTGTAGACGTTCTTCCAGATTCATTGCTCCCGACCTTGACGCTCTCAGTGAAGTGACAAAGAGTTTTCCAGCTGGCTTGGCATTCTTCCGTAAAAGCGACGCCGCCCGACGCCACGCTTGGCCTGTCAGGCGCTCGCCCTCGCCTTTGACGCCTTATCCTACGGAGCCGTCAAATCATCAAGCAGCTTGAAACCGCAGTTGACAATGCCATCAATTTGCGCGCGCGCGGCTTTTGGATTGGTAAAGTCGAGCGCGGCATGCAGTTCGGCGCTTTCCGGCGCGGTACCATGCGCGACGCTGTTGCGTAAGTTCCTGACGGCGACAAATGCGTCTTTATAGACTGGATCATTTTCAAGAGCCTCCTTCGCGCCGTGACGAGAGCGATAGTTGAGCGGGTCGCCCGTCTGGAATCGCTGACAACCCGCGACGCAGATCGCCTCGTAAAGCAAAACAATCCCTTTCAAAAGCTGGTTGGATTCAAACGCCGCCTCAGCCTTGCGGCGCAAGCGGGCGGCAAAAGAAGGCTCGGTGATCCACCCGACCGACTCGCCAAGGGCTTCGGCCAGCGCGCGGTCAAGGGCGCTTCCTTCCGCGCAGTTTTTCAAGCCGCGCTGCGCACCTTCCACCGCATGACGCGGGAAGCGATTCACGCTGTCGGCAAAGGCGACGCGCTCAAGATCGCGCAGCAACGTCTCCTCCGGTTGCGTCACGCGCCCAAAGACGTTGACCAATTGGCTGAAGTCGTCCGTGTACCGGTAGGTCGCCAGCGCCTCGGCGATGTCGAGAAAGTCGTTGCACAGCGGAAGCTCAATGACGCGCTGCTGCAACTCCAGCGCGCCGTAGTACATGTCCACCCGCGCCAACCGCCGAAACCACCGCAGCGTCGTCGCCATAAACGTCATCAGCACCGGCTGGTGACGAAAGCCGTGCGTGATGTCAAGCGTGAGGTGGTCGCCGACGCCCGTTTGCTCGTACATCGCCTGCCAGACGCGCATCTGCGAATCGCGGTCATCCGCCGGGCCGACCAGCGCGCAGACGACTTCCAGCCCGGCCGCCGCCGTCAGCGCCGCCGACCACCGATCGAGCACCGCCTGCGTCATGGCCTTTTCGCGGACGGCTTGACCGACTTCATCCCACACCGACTCAATGGACGCCCACTGAGTTTCGGGAACAATTTCCACGAGCGCATCCCAGATGGACTGCGCCGTACCCATCACCAACCACCGCTGCGCCGGTCGTCCCTGTGCAGCGAGATACTTCAACAACGCGACGCCGAAGACCGACGCTTCGTGCTTGGTCTGATTGGGGAAATGGTAGGTCGTCGGCTCGTAGCCGGAGCCGGTTTCCTTCTGTTTGCCCGTGCCGATGAAGCCGGCGACGACATGACGCGACGCTTGACGCATGGCAATGCTCCCTTTCACAGAAATCAAAAGACGTAAAACGGCAGGAGAGGTCGGTTGGGCGCGACGCCCAGGTTGCGGGTTGTTCGCGCACAGCCCTTGCAAAACTCTACGTAGATGATGCTGTCCACGGCGGGTAGGATGATGCGGCGCACTTCGTCCTGCAACATCGCCAACCGCTCCGGCGTCAACCGGCACTCAAAGACACTGTACTGAACGGGCGCGCCGTAACGCATCAACGTCTTGCGCAGCAGGTTGCGCCGTCGGTCGGAGACGACATCGTAGGCTACGACAAACAAGGCTTCACGCGGGGCGGGCATGGGGCGTTCCTCCAGTAGCGTTTATTGCAGGGTTGAGATTGACGGCGTCGGTTGCAGCAGCGACTTCAACCGACTTGCCTGTTCGCTTTCTTCCTCAAAGGATGCGGCGGCGAGTTCGCACCGGAGTCGGCGTGCAACGTCGCTGAGGCGTTCGCGCTCGGTTTGCAGGCGGGCGGCTTCCGCTTCAAGTCGCTCAATCCGCGCCGTCAGCCGGTTGTAGGTTTCCGCCAGTTCATGCTCCCGGAAATGCAGCCCGCATGCCTGCTGTTCGTGGGCGACGAGTTCCGCACGCTTTTGGTCAAGCGCCTTTTGCATTTTGTTCAACACCTTGAGTTGCTCGACCGAGCAGCGCTCATCGGCCTGCAGCTTCTCGGCGAAGAGTTGTTCGAGTTCAGCCACCTCTGTTTGCAGGTATTCGCGTTGGCGTTGGTTGAGGTAGAGCGTTGTCAGGCGTTCGGCTTCGGCGCGGCGGTAGGCTTCAAGCTCGGCGCGGGCGGCGGTCAGCTCGGCGACCGCCTGCGCTTCGGCTTCGGCCGCCAGTCGCGCTTCCTCGTCGGCTTGTGCGGCCATCCGCAAACGCGGCAGCGCCGTTTCGTGCCACCGGACAAACGTCTCCGGCGACATCAGACAAGCCGACGTGGAGCGATCCCACGGATGCAGCCAAGCGTCGTACGCGCCCTTGCGGTATTGCCGCCACCGCCCCTGCCAAACCTCCGAGAGGTAGTACTCAAGCGCCTTGTTCTGCAGGAGAAGCTTGAACAGCGCCAACGCCACGCACAGGAGCCAGAAGCCGCCCTCGATTGTCCGCTGCACCGCGCGCGCTTCAGGCCGTTCGAGGACTTTCCGCATGCGGGCGTACCGCTCGGTCGGCGAGTCGCTCGGCATCGCCACGCCCCAGCGCGCCTTGACAAGCTCGAACTGCCCTTGTTCGACAGCCCGGTTGAGCGCCGCCAACTCGTCCTGCCTGGCGGTTTCAAGAGCGGCGCGTTGCGCTTCGGCGGACGCAATGCGCTCGCGGATGGCCCCGGAAGTCAGCCCGTCGCCGTAGCGGCCCGACCGTCCCCGTCCCGACACTTCGAGGATGAGCGCCTCGCGGTCGGCGCGGAGGGCGCGGTCGAGGTCGGCCAGCTTGGCGTCGGCGCGGGCGGCGATGGATTGCCGCACCTGATCAACGGCGGCGTTTTGATCGCGGCGCAGGTCGGCTTCAATGTCGGCGCGAAACACGAACTGCGTCAAGTACGGCGCGGTGAGCCAGACCGAAAACACGGTCAACCCAAGGCGGACAAAGGCCAGTCCCCACTTGCGCTGCGGGCTGGTCTTGGTCAAGTCGCCGGCAATCAACGAAGCGTCGAGCGCCCAGACGACGAGGAACGCCACTGCGCCGAGGGTCAACCCTGCGCCGACGCCCGCCCAGCCGGTCGCAACGCCGGTTCCAAACCAACCCCAGGCGACGCCTTCCGCCAGCGCCATGCCAAGGACGAGAACGCGCGCCGCCAACAGCCAGAAGTCAGCGCTTGGCGTGAGCAACTCATCGCCAAAGGGGCGCAGGGTGAAGAACCGGCTGATGCGTTCCCAACGGGAGACGGGCAGCCCAGCCGGCGTCAGCGACGGGTCGCGGAACAGGCTCGGTTGGGGCTGGTTAGGTTGCGGGTTGGGTTGGCTGATGTTGAGTTGCAGCATGGCGGGGACTCCTCTCCGGCAAAGCCTTCTAACTCGACGCGCGGCGTTTCGCTCGCGTCGCGGGCTTTATGCCAGAGATTTGTCCAGTCTGCATTTTGGGCAAGCTTGCTGAGGGGTTTACTTGAAGTACAGCCCCTACACATACGGAGCTGAACGGTGGCTTCAGAGACAGCGACCCAAAAGGCTAAATTGCTGTTTTTCCGCCCCAAGCTCGCTCGGCTGCGCTGAGCAAAGCCCTCGCTTCTGCAAGCTCCGCGCGCCGACTCAGGACAAAGCGTGTCGTCGTCCCATGTATGGCGATGACTGTTGGCTCGGTCAGTGGAAAGATGGAGTCACGCAGCGTCGCCTGCCGTGTTTGGCCACCCGACCAGAGCCGCGCTGGATGAATGTACAGCCACAGCGCGCCGTCAGGTCGCCGGACGATTTGAAAGGCCAGTTGTGGGAAGTCCGGCGCATCCACGACGATATCGCAATCCTTGCCGCCGCCGACCGCCACCCAAGTCGCCTCAGCCGGCACAGCGACCTGTGTGACGCCTGCTGCGCGAACAACGTAGAGCTGCCAAGCTGTTGGCGCTGCCATGGCGAACTACCTCGGTGGCGGTTTTACGGCTTCGCCGCCGCTTTAGCCGCCGGGCGCTGCGTCAGCTCGCGCAGCAGCGCGACGACGCCTGGTTCCCCATCGCCGATGAGTCGGGCGCGGCGCGCGCGATAGTCTTCCAAAACCGCCATCGCTTCCGCACGCAGTCGCCTTTCCTCGTCGGTTTCCTGATGTCCCTTCGGCACAGCCCACGTAAACGCTCCCGTCTCACGGGCGTAGCTGGGAATGTGTACGAAGTCGCGTGCGACAAACTTACCTGTCGCCTCTTGAGACTCGCCCGCCGCGACAAAGAAATCCACCGCTGCATCAGGATAGCCGAACAAGTATCCGTAACCGCGCCACCGCAAGGCGCGTTCGGCATGCTCCACCGTTTTGAGCGCATCCATTGGATGAGCGTTGGGCGTAACGCCGAACGGCGCAAAGTAGGCCGCGTGCGCGCGGATCGTCCGCTCCAGCGCCCGCCGGTTAAACACGACACCTTCCGCCTGTCGCTTGCCGTCATAGACGGCTGCAAAAACAAGGACATCGGCGTAAAAACGGTCGCTGCAGCGAAAACGGGACAGCAGCCGCCGTGTCGTTTCAATATCCGTCAGATCGGGCCGGGCAGCGTCGAACTGAAACCGGACGTAGCCGCTACTCATCGGCTTCAAATCGCAGGCAATGGTATAAAGCGCCTCGGCGCGGGCGCGTTCGTGGGGAGCGAGGTCGTCCAGTGCAAAACAGTCCGCCGCCGCGCGTAGTTCGGCCCGCGTCGCACGCTGCCCGCCGGACGCAACCAGCAGCAGCGCCAAAAACACAAGCGACAAATCGCGCGCTATCGCGCGCAACCACGCCGAGACTGGCATCCGTAAAAACCTTTCAGCGTTGACGTTGAGGTTAGCAACCACCGCTTTTGGGCTGCGCCTCAAGTACAAAATCAACCGTCATTGCCAAACCTAAAAGCTTTCCAGCACGGAGCGCCTGTCGTATTGCAGGCGGCGGAAACGCCGCCTGTCGCGCCCCTGACGCAGCCTGACCGTAGCAAGGCGGCTAAAACCAACTCTCCCAAATCTCGCCGACGCGCACTGCGTGGAGCGTGGCCGAAAGGCGGTCGCGGTCACCCGTGAACGGCTCAATCCAATGCAGCCGGTAGCTGTCGAAGATGAGGGCATCGCCGACGCCGTACGTGACCGTCGCATGCGGCCGCGCCAACTGCTCCGGCGATGGTTCATCTGCGCCGACATAAACGGCGTCCCACAGCCGCAGACCGCCGCCCGTAACCGGCGGCTGCAGCATGACCACGACAGTTAGCGCTGGCGCACGCGCGGCAAGCTGTTCTGGCAAAAGTCCTTCAGTGTCGAAGTGAATATCGCCGCCCTGCTGCGCCGCCCAGCCGCCCGCCGGGAAAATGTGAATGCCCGCCCCACGCCAGCCTTCGCGCTGCACGACGGGACGGCCGACGGCCGCGCGCACGAGTCGTCGCATTCGCCGCTGAAGGCCCGGCGCATACCGCTCAACAAGTGCGTTATGCGCTGATGCCTCGGCGAAGTAAACGTCTTCGCGCCCCATTTCCAAATCGGTGTACCACGCACGTCCTAGCGAAAACTGCAACCCGCCGAACGCCTCCACCCAGCGCGCACGGGCGGCATAGACGCCTGCGACGAGTTGCGCACAGTAAGCGGCGTCGAACCAGCCACGGACGCACACTGCCAACTCGGTCGGTGCCGGGATAGCTGGCGTGTCTGTCTCCCGTACCGTCATCAATACCGCCGTTGCTCCCGGAACATCCCCCTGCGCTTTACACGTAGCCATGCTCTCGAAACCAGTTGACGGCTTCACGAAGCGCCGTCTCGATGGGCGTCTGCGGCAGACCAAGGTAAGTGACGGCGCGCGTGGCGTCATAGTACATCGGACGTGCCGCCATCCGCGCCGAATCAAACGCCACCGTCGGCGGTTTACCAGTCAGCCGACTGAGGAAAAATTCATCCACCGCTCCGACAACAATCGGCAGCCAATGGGGCAGGCGGCGCGTCGGCGCGGGCAGTCCCGTGATGGCGGCCAGCATGTCGAGAATTTCCTTCAGTGTCATGTTCCGGTGGCCGAGAATGTACCGCTCGCCGACGCGCCCCTTTTCTACCGCGCGGATGTGTCCAACCGCTACGTCACGGACGTGAATGAGATTCATCCCAGTGTCCACGTAGGCCGGCATCCGGCGCTGTAAAAACCGCAGCACGATGTCGCCGGTTGGCGTCGGCTTGATGTCATAAGGGCCAATCGGCGTACTGGGGTTGACGATCACCACCGGCAGCCCTTCGCGGGCGGCGTCCCGTGCCAGTTGTTCGGCGAGGAATTTCGACTTCTTATAGTCGCCGACCAGTTCTTCAACCGTCGTCTGGAAGGTTTCGTCGGCGACTTGTCCTTCCGGCGGCACGCCGATGGCCGCGACGGAACTGGTGTGGACGATGCGCTTGACGCCGGCGGCCCGCGCCGCTTGCAAGATATGTCGTGTACCTTCCACGTTGGTGCGGTAAATCGCCGCCCGGTCACGACGTAGCAGGCTGTAGTGCGCGGCGATGTGAAAAACCCACTCGCAGCCATCCATGGCGCGCGTCAGGCGCGAGGGATCGTCAAGGCTGCCTTCCACCAGTTCAAAGGCCAAGCCTTCCAGATTGCGCCGGTCGCTGTTGGGACGCGCCAACACTCGTACGGCGGCCCCGCCGGACAGCAGTTCACGCAGGACATTCGCGCCGACAAACCCCGTGCCGCCCGTGAGAAAAACCTTCATTGCCGGGTGTGTGGCCGCCGGAAACGACTTTTTTACTCAACGATGCCAATAATGTTGGCGACGCCGACTATCTGACCTGCGACAAATTGTTCCTGTTCAGCCAGCCGATTGAGGCACGCTGCGCCTTCCGGCGTCAGGCGCAGTTCGACATTCCGCAGCATCAAGACGCGCCCGCCGATAAGCCGGACAGGAAGCTGCTCCGTCGGCAACGTCACCGTACACAGCGGGAAGGTTTTGTCTAACTCCCCCTCAACGACCAATGTCGCCCACAACAACGGCGACCGACCAATGGCGTCAAGCCGCAGACCGCGTAAATCCACGTCGGCTTTAGGCGTCTCCAGCGCCAGCCCGCCGCGCCAGACCATCACACCACGTCCTGAAGCCAAGTCAAACAGTCCATCCGCCACCGGCAGCGTCAGAGCGTCGCCTTCCGTCGTTGAAGCGCCCACGGCATCGTAGGCGATGCGGGCGCGGCGGAAGGCGCCGCGGAAGGCGTCGTCGAACTGAATCCGAACACGTCCGCCGACAAGGGTATGCACCGCCGTCACCCGTACCGGGCGCGTGCCGCCGTCCTGTTGCGCTTGTCCTGTGGTTGTGAATGGCAAGGCGACGCTCGCACTCAACATCAACACCCAAAAACTGTGACGCCCAAACCGCCAAGCCTTTTCCAATTGCACGCGCAGATTTCTCCCCTTTTCAGCAAAACAGTCTTTGCAAGCTTGCCGATTTCCAAAGTCGGCTGCAAGCCACCAAACCACGGAAATAGCTTCAATCCAGTTGAAAAATCATTTTTACCAGCAGGAACAGTGAGCTGCGATGGTGGCGTGTATGGCTAGAAAACCATTGAGCCTGTCTTCAAGCGCGTTGTCGCAAGCCGGATGCTTTCCGAGGACAATCCGTTGAGTTAGCTCGCCATTTAGAGAGCGCAGTGGGGCTCATCCGCATGCCACGTATGCGGCTCGCTCGGAGAATCCACTGCACCCGCACGGAAGCGACTCTAAAACCGCGTTTTGACACCCATCTGCAACTGCCGCGCACCGAACACGTCGCGCGGTGCGCCGAACTGAAGCAACGGGTTAGGCGGCGCCGCCAAGTTGATACCGCCATACGCCAAGTTTACATCGCGGATGTTGACCCGATTAGCGAGGTTGAACGCATCCAGCGTCACTTCCAGACGGATGCGCTCACCAAGCCGAAAATTACGTCCCAGCCGGATATCCACGGTCGCAAAGCTAGGGCCGCGAAAGCTGTTGCGCGGCAAAAGACCGGGGCGGTCGCTGTTGGGGTTGCCGTCGCCGTTGAAATCGCCCCCGGCGAAGACGTTGAACGGCCGCCCACTCTCCAGCGCCACAACCATCGCGCCCTGCCAGCCGCCCAACCAACCAGTTTGGCGCGGCGACTCCCCGGCAACCGTCGCCGCCAGCCGATGCGTCGCATGCTGCCGCGACAAGAACCGCTCCAGCGTTAGACCCTCCGGATAATCCGCCAAGTTATTGACGGAATCCACGGTCGTGAGCGTCTTTGACCACGTATGCGCGACGGAAAACGACCAGCCGCTGCGCCATGCGCGCCGCACTGCGAAAAAGCCGCCGTGGTAGCCGCTTGCGCCGAGGTTGTCCGTCACAAAGAAATGCCCCAATTCCGCAAATCGCCGCCCGCCAAGGATCGGTTTGCCGGTCGGCAGAACGCCTGTCTGAAAGGCGTTCACATTGCCGGTGTGTCCAGGCAGCTTGAGCGCCAGTACGCGCAGGTAACTCGCCGACCACGCCACCCCAAACGCTTCATACTCGACGCCCAGCGCGATGTGTTGGGCGTAAGGATTGCGCAGGCGGCGGCTAAGGTTGTCCGCGAAACTGGCCGTCGCGCCGCTTTCCGGCGTCGGTAAGGGGAGCGTCCCCGGCGGCAACGCGCTTCCGACCGGGACGCCGTAGCCGGGCGGCGCGTTCGTCGTCCCGCGCAGGAAAATGTCAGCCGCGCGCGCTGCGCCAATCGGCGAGGTCGCCGACGGCGGCCCACCAATTGTCGCCTGCCGAAACCGTCCGGGAAACCGCGCCACATCCGCGAAAAGCTGCTGGGCGGTCGCTACGTCGCCCCGCGAAATCCATTCCGCGCCGAAAATGACCTGCCCGACGCTCGACGCGATCCGGTCAACGAATACCCCGTAGCCCGCCCGGACAACGCCTCGCCCGCCGCTCAAACCCCACGCGACGCCCAGCCGGGGCTGAATGTTGTTCCAGTCCCGCCGGTCAAGGAAGCGGCGCGGGTAGGTCTCCGCGTCGTACCGCAGGCCGTAGGTCACGGTCAGCGCCGGCGTCGCCCGCCACTGATCCTGCGCAAACGCGCCGTAATGCGCGTGCGTCAGACGGGTTCGCACGTTCGGCAGCAGCGCGTCCGGGACGGCTTGCCGGAAGGGAAACGGAATCGGCGGAGCCGTCGTCGCCCCGGTGACAAACGGAAACCAAAACGTGCTCGGCTGCGGGTCGGGCCGCCCATCCGGCGTCCGGTTGAAAAATGCCGGCAGCAGGCCGCCGAAAATGATGCGCGCCGGATAGAACAAATCCCACTGCGCGGCGTCGGCGAGCCGCGACCAGTCGCCGCCGACCTTGACCGTGTGCGCGCCCGTCAACTGCGTGAACGCGCCCGCAAGCTGAAGGCGGTCTTCGCGGTAGTCGTCCACGTCGGAAGTGCTCTTGCCCATCACGATGAGGTTCGGCAGCTCCAGCGCCGGCTCGGCGAAGCGCGGGCGAAAGCTGAAATCCCGGCGCGCCCACTGGCCGCGCAACTCGCCCACGCGCGTCGGCGAAAACGCGACGGTGTAAGCCCCGCTTGTCGTGACATCGGTCGTCCGATTGTCGCGCGCCGTTGTGGACGCCGGGGAAGCCCGCCCGCCCCCGCCCAGAAAGCCGCATGTCGTTCCGACCAGCGCGTTGACGCGCAGCGCCAGCGATTGGCGGTCGTCAGGTCGCCAGTCCAGCCGCCCAAAGCCCAAGTCATAGTCGCCCGTCCGCAACTGGTCGGTTGTCTCCGGCGTTAGGCCGTAGTGCCGACGAACCCGATTGATTGCTTCAAGGTTGGCAAAGATAACCTGCGAAAAGCGGTTCGACTCCGCGCGTCTTTGCCCTTCGTAACTCGTGAAGAAAAACAGCCGGTCGCGCTTGAGCGGCCCGCCGAGCGTCGCGCCGAACTGATGCTGGCGCAACACCGGGCGTGGCCCCGCCAGCAATGGGCGCGCGTTGACGGCGTCGTTGATGACAAAGGCGTACAGGCTGCCGCGCCGGTCGTTCGTTCCCGATTTGGTCAGGATGTTGACAAAGCCGCTGAGCGAGCGCCCGTACTCGCTTTCAAACGTCGCGTTGGCGACGCGAAAAGCCTCAACGGCCTCGGTTGAAGGCGTCGCGCGCGGCAGGCCCGTCACGGTCTGGACGTGATCCAGCCCGTCAAGCTGGACGAGCGTGTTGAGTTCGGTCTGGCCGCCGAAGGCGATGCGCGGCGCAGCCGCCGCGCCGACGCCGATGTCCGGCTCTTTGAACGGCCCGCCGCCGACATTTTCCCGTCCGGGCGTCACGCCCGGCGAAAGCTTGACCAAATCCACAAAGTTGCGTCCGGCCAGCGGCAGCGTTTGAATCTCGCGCTCGCCGACGGCGCGGCTGAGGCCCGGATTGGTCGTTTCGAGCGCAACCGCATCGGCGCGCACTTCGGCGTCAAACACCGCTGTCGGCAGGAGCGTCAGCGGCAGTTCGCGTTGTTCATCAAGGCTAAGGGTGACAAGCGTTTCGGTGGCGACGCCCAGCGCCGGACGCCGCGCCGTCACCCGGTAGGTCGTCGGTGCCAGCGCCGTGAACGCATAGCGCCCGCGGGCGTCCGTGGCGACTTCCCGAACAACGTTGCGCCGCGTATCGTGAACCGTCACCATCGCCCCGGCGACCGGCGAACCTTGGTCGTCCACAACAACGCCGGTCAGCGTCGCCAAGGTGGATTGCGCCGGCGTCCCTGAACTAAGGAGCGAGACAATCAGCAAAGCCGCCGCAGCGAGGCGCCGCCGGATGCGGCGGAGAGGCATGCATATCGTGGGCATAGACATCATCTACAGCCATACCAACAACTGGTATCACGCGGATTTCGCCCGGCGGCTCTACACCGACCTACCCGCCGACCTGCGCGCAACGACGCGCCTGCTCAACGTGGTTGAATGGCTTGCCGGCGAGTCGCATGAGCACGTTGTCGTCGTCAACTGGGAGGAAGTCGTCCGCGAGCCGATGCTTGGCGGACGAGTCTCGCAGCTTTGCGCGCGTCTGGCCGCCGCCTCCCGCCGAACGCTGCTTTCCGCCGAGTGCGTCGGCACGGAATGGTTCGACAAACAGTTCGCCGAAGGCGTCGCGTGGACGGAACTCATCGAAGTCGGGTGGTTCGGCTACCCGCTACCGGAAGCGTACCGCGGCTTACCCTATCACGTCCTTGGGACGGTAGCGACGCGCGCCGAGCTGGACGACTTCGCCCGCCGCCGCGCTGCGTTATCGGCGGGCGACGACGACCGGCCCATCCCGTGGGCGCTGGTCGGCATGCGGACGCCGGCCCGCATCGCGTTCGCGCAGGAACTCGTCCGCCGGCGGCCAGACGGCTTTCTCCTGCTGACTGAGGCTGGCCCGGCGCGGCCGGGCAGCGGACGCCTCACCCAAGACGGCCTGGAACGTCTGCTTCAGCGCACGCAGCTTTACATCTGGCGCGCGCAGCACCCGTTTCCATACTTTGAGACCTTTCGCGTCCACGACGCGCTGCGCTGCGGCGCATTGCCCGTCAAGATTGACCCCGACCATGTGGCTTGTTTTGCCACCGCGCCCTGTGTCTTCTCCTCGCTTGACGCACTTGAAGAAGCCTTGCAAAGCCGAGGACGGGCGGCGTTGCTGGCGGCGACCTACGCGGCGGCGCTGGCGCGTCCGTCCCTTGGCGAGGCCTTTGCCGCCATCCTTGCCAGAAACGCAGACGCAAACTCATGACCGTTTCTCAAACCGACATCGTGTACAGCGCCGCGACGGACTGGTTTTACGCCGATTTGGCGCAGCGGCTGTGGCGCGATCTGCCGCCCGCGCTACGCGAGCATACGCGCCTCTGGGACGCGCCCGCCTGGCTCGCCGCGCCGACCGCGCCGCGCGTCGTCGTCGTCAACTGGGTTGAGACCGTGAACGATCCGCGTCTGTCCCGCGCGGACGCCGACGCGCTTATGTCAAAGGTCAATAGCGCGCCGGAGCGCGTTCTGCTGGTTGCGGAGTGCGTGGGAACCATTTGGTTCCAGCGGCAGTTGGACGGCCCTGACTGGACGACCATCCTTGATCTGGGCCGGCAACCGCAGGCGTCGCCGGAAAGCGTCGCTTCAAACGTCTATCGCTTTCTGCGCTACGCGCCGACGGAAGCCGAAAAAGGCAAGCTGATGAGCGTCCGCGCTCTGCCGCCGGAAGCTTTTAACCGGCGACCCATACCGTGGGCGGTCGTGGGTGGGCTGACGCCAGAGCGGGCTACGCTGGTGGCGGCGCTTGCCGATTGGCGGCCGAACGGACTGGCGTTCCTGCCGCCAGGCGAGCCGTTTCAGGTACGCGCCGACCGCGGCCGACTGGGCAAGGCGCAGTTGGAGCGCGTCCTCGAAAAGACGCAGTTTTACGTCTGGGTCTCACACCACGAGCATCCGTATTTTGAGTCGTTCCGTGCGCTGGACGCCTTGCTTGCCGGGGCCTGTCCGGTCAAGCTTGACGCGCGCTACGCCGCAGCGTTACGACCTCTCGGCGGTGTTTTGGCTTCAATAGACGAGCTGCGTAACTTCGCAGCGACCGACGAGCCATGGCGGCTGGTTGTCCGCCTGTGCGACGAGTGGCTTGAGCAGCCGAGTTTGGGGACGGCCTTTGCGGCGCTGTGGCGACGGGATTGAAAGTATCTTTGAGAAGTTGAGTCGTCTATGCCGACGGCGTTACGTCTTGGGCCGTACCGTTTTGACTTCTAGTCAAACAATTGCAGCGAGCTGCCTCACGTCCACGTAAGTGAAAACATGAGCGCCAAGTTCTGACTTGACCCTGACGTTGTGCTGGTCAAGAGTCATGGCTATAGCCGAAAGAGTTACGGGACATTGAACCCATCATTCGAGAGAATATTGATAAGGCTACGACATGGATGGGCTGCTTTCTGCGGCGGCAATCTTCACTCCGCCTAGAATCACCAACGTTCAAGTTACCGACGATACGCTCTCTATAGATTAAGATGAGCGGGCCATCGCCGTGCCGATTGCCTGGCATCCTCGCTTGGCGCATGGAACGCCCGAAGAGCGCGCCTGTTTCCAAATCAGCGGCGCAGGCTACGGCATCCACTGGCCGGAGCTTGACGAGGACATAGGCATTGAAGGCTTATTGTTGGGGCGAAGGTTAGAGGAAAGCCCCGCCTCCTTCGAGCGATGGCTTCAGCGGCGTAAGCAAGTAAGGAACAGTTGAGCAGTAGCGGCATCTGCGCGCTGCCTATGGGAGTTTTTTCCACGATCTGAAAGTGAAACGGCGCTCATGTCAAAACGCGCGGGCGTTTCCATCCTCGTTCCGAACTGGAATCATCGCTATTGCCTGCCCCGCGCCATCCGGTCGGCGTTCGCCGGCATGCGGCGACTTCAGGCGCGCGGTGTCGCCTGCGAGTTGCTCATCGTGGACGACGCCTCGCGGGACGGCTCGCAAAAATACCTGTTCCATCTGGCGGCGCAGTACCCCGACCTCGCAACGCGCGTCGTATGGCTTGAAAAAAACGGCGGGCTGGGCGCGGCGCGTAACGTCGGGCTGACGCAAGCCGCCTATCGCCACGCCTGCCTGCTCGACGCCGACAATGAACTCGAACCGGAAAACCTGTGGCTTTTCTATCGCGCCGCCCTTGAAACCGATGCGGCGCTGACCTACGGCAACCTCATCGTCCTGGGCGACGGCCAGCCTGACCTGCTCTCCAATGAAACCCTGCACGCGCGCGTGTATCGGCAGAACTACGTGGACAGCTTTGCCCTGCTGGACGCACACGCAGCGCTGGCGGCCGGTGGCTACGTCACGACGCGCGGGCTACTTGAGGACTGGGAACTCCTGATGCGCCTGCTGGCGCGCAACGCCCGCGTGGTGTTCGTCCCGGCGGTGTTCGGGTACTACCACCGGTCGCCGGGTTCGCTGCATACGGTCGCGCCGGAGGCGTTGGCCCATCGCCTGCGGCGCATATTCGACCAAGACGAGCTGCGCAGCCGCGAAGGGCGGCTCATCGGGCGGATGTACCATCCCGCCGTGGGGTGGCTGGCATGACGCAACTTTCTAAGGCGGACGGCGTCACCATCGGCATGGCGAACTGGAATCACCGGCTGTTTCTGCCGCGCAGTTTGGCGTCGGCTCGCCGCTCTCTGCGCGCCCTTGCCGCACAGGGGGTCGCCGGAGAAGTCGTCGTCGTGGACGACGCTTCGCGGGACGGCTCGGTTGAATGGCTCGCACACGCGAGCGCTGCCTTGACCGACATTACCTTGCACGTTGTCTTTCAGCCGGAACAGCAGGGGCCGGCCGCAGCCCGCAACCGCATCTTGCAGATGGCGCGTTATCGCTACATCTGCTGGCTCGACGCCGACAATGAACTCCTCGGCGACAATTTGTTTTTGTTCGTCCGCGCCATCCGCGACACCGGCGCGGCCGTCGTCTACGGCAACCTCGTCGTCCGCGAGGAAGGGCGCGTGACGGGACTCCGGTCAAATCTGGCCTATCGGTCGTCGCTCTTTCATACGAACGAAGTTGACTTGTGCAGCCTGTGCGATGCTTATCAACTGCTTCAGTGCGGCGGCTTCCAAACCGACTCTGCCGTCAACAGCAACGAAGACTGGGAACTATTTCTGCATTTGGTTGAGGACGGGCGGATGCTGGTCTTCGTGCCAGCCGTCCTTGGGACGTACTATGTCCGGCGGCAGTCGTTGTCATACGGCTATACGCCGCCGAACGCTGTCGTCCGCCGCATGCATGACCACCAGCACCACCGCAGTCTGGAAGGACGACTGCTAGGTCGCGCCTATCACCCAGACATCGGCTGGCTGGTTTGACGGCCAGATAACCATGGGCGCAGTTTTCAAGTAAGCCGAAAAGTCCGCGCCCTCAAACGCAAACCGAACATCGGCGCCTGCTACGGCGACCACCGCCTAAAACACCAATTGCGCTCATACGGGGAATTCAGTACCCTCGCAGGCTTCACTTGCTGCACGGGCAGCTGCGACACCACGCAAGGACTGTTCGACGCCCATGGCTCAATCCAAAACGTCAATTGCGATTCGTTCCTCGCTCAAATCCCGCCGCACCCTGCTGATTGCCATCATCTGCTTTCTAGGGTTCATCATGGTTTTGGCGTACTCGCTGCCGTCACGGTCACTGTTTGGTGCGAGCGGCCCAAAAACTGTCCAACCCGTTCCCGAAGATACGGTTATTGCGCGTGTCGGCAACCGGACGGTGACGGCCAAGGAATACACCGAATCGCTGAACAATCTCGTCGGCATGTATCGCCGCTACGCAGCGCAACTGACTTCCGGCAGCGCCAACTTCCCGCTGAGCATCCAGCAACTCCGGCAGCAGGGTAGCGACCGCGCAATTTTGCAGCAGTTGATCCGGCGGCGCATCATCGAACTGGAAGCTGAGCGACTCGGCTTGACGGCTACGGAAGGGGAAATCCAGCAGCGCTTGCGCGAGCAGTTCCGTGATGAAAACGGACGCTTCATCGGTGTTGAGAAGTATAAAAAGCAACTGGCACGGATGGGAACCAACTACGTGGCGTTTGAGCGTGATTTAGCCTACACAATCTTGGAAGAAAAGCTGCGCAACTTCATCACCAGCGGCGTACAGGTTTCGCAACGTGAAGCGGAAGAAGAGTATCGCCGTCAAAATACACGCTTTGAGCTGAGCTACGTCACACTAGCGGCTTCTGACTTCGAGAAAGAAGTCGCCGAGCCTACAGAGGAAGAGCTACGCACATACTTTGACGCCCACAAAGAAGATTTCCGCTTCACAAAGGACCGGCGCAAAGTGCGCTACATCTACGTTAGTCAGGACAAGGCGGCGGAAATCATTCCGGTGTCCGATGAGGAACTCCAAAGGGAATATGACCCGAACAAACAGGTGAAGACGATTCGAGTCAGCCAGATTGTCCTCAAAGTACTGACACCCAAAGACGAAGACAAAGTACTCCAGAAGGCGAATGATCTGGTCGCACGCGCACGCGGTAAGGAGGGCGTCCCAGCGGAAGACTTTGCGGCGCTGGCGCGGGGCAACTCACAGGATACGGCGACAGCTCCCAAAGGCGGCGACCTGGGCGTTATCGAACGGGCCAACGTCAAGCCCAATGACCCGGTTGAAGCGGCCTTCAGTCTAGGCGTCGGCGAAGTTAGCGACCCCGTCCGACGCGGCAATGCCTTCTACATCTTCAAGGTGTTTGACCGTACGGTAAAGACGTTTGAGGAAGCTAAGCCGGGATTGCTCGCCATCGTTCGCAATCGGTTATCCTACGCCAAGGCGTCGCAAATCGCCGACGAAGCTGTCTCGTTGCTGTCACGGACGCGAAACTTTGATGAAACCGCCGCAACAATCGCCACCAAACTCAAACTCAAGCCGGAAGAGGTTAAGCGCGAAACACCGTTCTTTATGCCGGGCGATGATGTTCCTGAAATCGGCAGCAACCCTTCGTTTGAAGAGAAAACATCGGCACTGACTGAGCCAAACGAAGTTGGGGAAAAGGTTGGGATTCGCGGCGGGTTTGCGGTTCCGCAGTTGGTCGAAATCAAGAAGCCGGGTGACGCGACATTAGATGAGGTCCGCGATAAGGTTATTGCTAAGGTCAAGCAGGAAAAAGCCCTGCAAAAGGCTTATGACCGCGCTAAGCAACTGATCGCCGCCGCGAAAAACGCCGCCGGCCTCAAGGCCGCCGCTGAAGCGATGAAGCTCAAGGTTCAGGAAATCAAAGATTTCAATGACACCGCCTACTTGGACAACAAGTCCTTTCCGGCGGCGTTTCCTAACGCCGAAAAGGTCAAGGTGGGCGAACTTATTCCGATGCCGCTTTACGCCGCCCGCAACGCCGCGCCGACAGTGGCGGTCGTCGCCGTGACGGCGCGGAAGGACGCCGATTTGACGAAGTTCGCCGAACAACGCAAACAAATCTTTGATCGTTTGCGCGGCGACCGCGCCAACAACCTGTTCGAGACTTACATTGACAGCGTCAAAGCGCGGATGAAGGAGAGCGGTCAGCTTCGGGTTGACCGTGCGCTGGCGGAACGGGTGGTCGTCGCGGCCGCCGCCAATGAACCGCCGGCGAATTAGGTGTGGCTAAACGACTTCTGGCTGCCCGCTTCTGTTCCTCGCTGCTCCCCACAGGCAGGCGCAAGCCCGATGTGAGACAGCAAGGGGCGCACTCCGCCGACTACCGGCCGCCGGCGGCGCGGATGGCGTTGATAATCTCGATGTCACCCTGCCGTACGGCCAAGTTGTAGGCCGAGAGTCCTGAACGATTCCGCAGATTCACGTCCGGCCGTCGCGCTAGAATTGCTCGCACCGCCGCCCGATGGCCGCGGTCGGCAGCGTGCATGAGCGCCGTCATGCCGTCCTCGTCCTGAAGATTGACGGTTGCGCCGCTGCGCGCCAGCAGCGCCGTCACGCACGCGATGTCGCCGGTACGCGCAGCGTACATCAACGCCGTCCTGCCGTGCATATCGGTTGCGTCAGTGTCGGCCTGCGCTTGCAGCAACACCTGCACGATGCGCCCGAAGCCGGCCTCGGCCGCCGTCATCAGCGCCGTCATGCCGTTGGCGGCGACAATGTTGGGCGACATACCTTGCTGAAGCATTTGTCGAACACGCGCTTCGTTGCCGTCGCGCACGGCGCGTAGGAAATCCAGCGCCTGCTGGTTGCCGATGCTCGAAACGGCATTGGCGGGCGGACGGCCTGCGCTGGCAGGCGGCCGCGTACGTAGCAAGCCGCCGGTCGCCGGCTCGTCGTCGTAGGGCGGCGGGTCTTGGTTTGGAATCGGACGGTTGCGCGGCGGCGTGCCGCTTGGCGGAGAGGGGGCGGCGGCGTCTCCCTCTGAGTCACTGACCGGCGGCTGAACAGGCGCACGACGCGGTCGACCGCCAGCTGTAGGCGAGCTTTGCGGCAGGTCGCTTGGCGCAGGGTCACGCCGTGTTGTCTGCGGCGGCGGCTCGTCACGGGGCGGCGGCGGTGGCGGCGCAATTTGCGCAGCGACATCCTCGGCGGCCTTGCCGTAAACGGCCTTCTGCCCGACATCGAGCGCGAAGCACCGCTTGAAATCCGCGTCGGCGGCTGCTAGCTGCGCCAGCTCGCGGTACGTCATCGCGCGGTAGCAGAAAACCTTGCCGGTGTTAGGGTCAAGTTCAATGGCGCGGTCGAAGTCGGCTTTGGCGAGGGCGTAGTCCTTGACTTGGAAGCGAGCAAAGCCACGCCCGACGTAGCCGCGCGCGTTGTTGGGGGCAAGTCGTACGAGTTCATCGAAGTCCTTGACGGCGCGATCAAAGCGTTTGAGTTCGATGTTGGCCTGACCGCGATAGGCGAGGATGTCTTGATTGTTCGGCTCGGCGTTCAGAACGACATTGAAATCAGCGATGGCGCGTTCGTACTGGCCCTGTCCATAGAGCAGGACGCCCCGCGCCGTCCGCGCGCGGACGTTATTCGGCTCAAGTAGCAAGGCCTGTTCAAAATCAGCCAGCGCCCGCTGGGTGTCCTTTTTGGCGTTGTAGGCGTCGCCGCGATAAACCAGCCACAACGTCTCGCGCGGACTGGCCTTGATGGCGGCGTCAAAGTCGCGGATGGCGTCGTCGTACTGGGCAAGTGCAAAGTGACACAGCCCACGGTAGCCGAAAATGGTCGTCGCTTTGGGGTCGAGTTTGAGCGCTTCGTTATAGTCCTTGACAGCCTCGGTGTATTCGCCCATTTCGTAGAGCGTCAGTGCGCGATTTTCATAGGCTTTGGCGTAGTTAGGGCGCAGTTGGATGGCGCGGTTGAAATCTTGCCGCGCCTCTTCGCGGCGGCCGAGCGCCCGGTAGGCGAACCCGCGCCAGTTGTGGGCTTCAGGAAAATCGGACTTACGCTCGATGGCCTGGGTGTAGAAGCGGATGGCTTCTTCATAGCGGCCGGCGGATAGCGCCTGATTGCCTTGGTTGTAAGCGGCGATCGCATCAGGCGCGGCGGCGGTTGTTCCTTGCGCGGCGGATTGTGGGGCGGTCAGGACGCCGTCGCCCGGCGTCCCGATCCACAGAACAGCGCATAGGATGGTCATAGCACGCATGGCGGTGGTTCCTCGTGTGGGGATGGCGTTCCTTGTCAGGAAGGGTTGCGTCGTTGTGCTCAGTGAACGCTTGGACGGCGACGGAGCGGCATGGCGACGCCACCGGACGCCGAAACGTTGCCCTTCGAGCGGGCCAGCCCATGCTACCACCAGTGAGGAACGTTCAGCGCAGCGCCGATAGGCGGCAAACAAAACTTCAAAGCCGGGGCAAGCCAAATGTGTGGGTAAAAGCGTCCTTACCCTTGTGCGCCAAAAACGGTCGCCTTGCCCTATCTACTGCCGTAAGGTCACACTCACTTCAAGTGATGCCATTAGGCTCAAGGGTAGGCGGCCATCAACTCTGCAGCTTTCCGTGAGGCTCTACGATGAACATTCTTGTTCTCAACTGCGGCAGTTCTTCCGTCAAATTCCAAATCATCGCCACTGACCTCCACGCCATCGAACACAACGCCGACCGGCGGCTTGCCGCCGGCGTTGTCGAACGTATCGGTGGCGAGGCCGTTCTGACCTTCCGCGTGGACAGCAAGGTTTCTCGCCAAACCGCCCCTGTCCGCGATCACCGGCAGGCAATCGAGCAAATCCTGCGCTGGGCCTGTTCCAGCGATTCTGGCATTGCCGAAGTCCAGAGCATTTCCGATATTCACGCCGTCGGGCACCGCGTCGCCCATGGCGGCGAATGCTTTACCAGCTCCACGCTGATTACTGACGACGTCATTCGCGGCATCGAAGCCTGTATTGACCTTGCCCCACTCCACAACCCAGCGAACCTGAAAGGCATCCGCGCCAGCACTGAAGTCTTTGGCCCTGGCTTCCCACAGGTCGCCGTCTTTGACACGGCTTTTCACCAAACCCTCCCGGAAACGGCATACCTCTACGCTCTCCCCTACCAACTCTACCGCCGCCACCGATTACGCCGGTACGGGTTTCACGGCACATCGTTTCGCTATGTCGCCTTTCGCTACCGTCAAATCACTGGCAAATCCCGTGAAGATACCAACATTGTCGCCCTCCACTTAGGGAACGGCTGCTCGGCCTGCGCCATCAAAGCTGGTGCGTCGGTAGATACCTCCATGGGCTTCACGCCGCTTGAAGGTCTGATGATGGGGACGCGCAGCGGCGACCTCGACCCCTCAATTGTGGACTTCCTCGAAATGAAGGAAGGTTTCACGGCGCGCGAAATCGAAGCTCTCCTCAACAAACAGTCAGGGCTGCTCGGCATATCGGGCCTCACCAACGACATGCGCGACCTGTTGGACGAAATCCGTGAACACGACGACCGCCGCGCTAAACTCGCCGTCAGTATGTTTTGCTACCGCGCGAAGAAGTACATCGGTGCGTATCTCGCCGCCATGAACGGCGCAGACGCCGTGGTCTTCACCGGCGGGATTGGAGAAAACTCAGCGGAAGTACGCGCCCGGATTTGCGACGGTTTGGATTGGTTTGGACTAGTTCTTGACCCCGCCCGCAACCATGAGTGCGTCAACCGCCGTGAAGGTCTGATTAGTCAGGACGGCGCGCGGCTGGCCGTTTACGTCATTCCGACTGACGAGGAACTGCTCATCGCCCGCGATACGGCGCGGTGTGTGGCAGGTGCGCCCAATCCCTATTAGAGCCGCCCACTCCCATCTTACCGCTGGGCTGGCGCCAAGAGGGTATGGTAGGCTCGCGCTCCCACAGCCATCACCAGTTTTAGGAGATTTAGCCCGCGCATGGTACGCCACCGCAGTTTCACAACAGCCTGCCTAGGCTTGGCGCTGGCCGCCGGTGTAATGGTCTCAACCGGTTGCACTTCGGAAGAGAAAAAACCGGCCGCGCCGCCGCCCGCCCAACAACAGCCGCCGCCGCCACCGCCGCCGCCAGAGCCGCCCAAACCGTCGCCGGAAGACATCCAGCTCAAGAGCGCCGTCGAAGCTGCACTCATGAAGGAGAAATTCACCAGCGTCGCCGTCACGGTCCTGAACGGCGAAGTCACTGTCAAGGGGACGGTGCCGAAAGGCAAGAAAGCTGCCGCGCTGGCTGCCGTCGGTTCGGCCAAACCGAAGAAAGTCAACTCCGCCGAACTGGTGGAGCAATAGGAGGGCGCTACGATGTCCGCAACCGAGAAATACCGTTCGCTCATTGACATGGCGCACCAGCACGGCGTGTCAAACTTTTCCGCTTCGGAAGCCAACGGCGTGCTGACGCTTTCCGGCTCCACGACGGCGGAAGTCAAGCAAAAACTCCTTGAGGCTTGGCAAATCATTGACCCTTCGCTTAGCGCCGGCGATCTCGTTTTTGCGATTACGGATGACGGCGGCGGGCGGACTTACACGGTCAAGGCCGGCGACACGTTGAGCAAGATCGCTGCACAGTACGGGACGACGTGGCAGAAAATTTATGAACACAACCGGGACACCATCAAAGACCCCGACCTCATTTATCCCGGACAGGTCATCCGTATCCCGTAGGTCGGACGTAGATCGTGGTCACACAGGCGCGTCCCAGCGGCACGCCTTTTCCTTTCCGCCCCGATGACAGCGCCTTGGGAATGCATCGTGATTGGCGGTGGCTTCGCCGGGCTGGCGGCGGCGACAGCGCTGGCCGAACAAGGTGTGCGCGTACTGGTGCTTGAGCGCCGTCCTCGCCTCGGCGGCCGCGCCTATTCGCTGCGGGACGAACCCACCGGTGACACGGTGGACAACGGCCAGCACCTGATGATGGGCTGCTACCACGAGACGCTGCGCTTTCTGGAACGGATCGGCAGCCGACACCTCGTACGCGCCTTTGATGCGCCGCGCGTAGATTTCCTTGCGCCGGACGGCGCGGCGTCATTCATCTGTCCGCCGCTGCCCGCGCCGCTGCACATGGTGGCTGGACTGCTCCGTTTGGGTGGGCTGTCGCCGGCCGATAAGCTGGGGACGCTGCGCGTCGGGTGGAATCTTTTGCGCGCCAAGCAGAACTATCGCGCCCGCTACGCGGAGGCGACGGTCGCTGACTGGCTGCGCGACTGTCGGCAGTCGCCGCGCATGCGGAAACGATTTTGGGATCCGCTTGTCACCGCCACGCTGAATGAGTCGCCGGAGCGCGCCGCCGCCGTCCTGCTCATGCGCGTCCTGCATCAGGGCTTCGGCGGAAGTTTTGACGACTCAAAGCTGGTCTTTCCAACCGTTGGTTTGAGCGAGTTGTACGTCGAGCAGGCGCGGCGCTTCATTGAAGCGCGCGGCGGCGCGGTACGGTTACAGGCCGCCGTCAAAACGGTGCGCGTCGAGCGCGGACGCTTTACCGGCGTTGTTTTGGCGAATGGGGAAGCTATTCCGGCCGCCGCCTGCATTAGCAGCGCCCCGCCGCACGATGTCGCCAAGTACGCCGGTGAACTCGTTCCGAACGCCGCTCGGCTGACCAGTTCGCCGATTGTATCGGTCAACCTATGGTTTGACCGGCCGATCTTTGACGCGCCGTTTGTTGGTCTCATCGGGACGACCATCCAGTGGGTTTTCAATAAGCGGGCGTTCACGACGCCGGTCTCCGGCTTACACCATCTCGCACTGGTCGTCAGCGCCGCTTACGACATCGCCCACATGCCGGCTAAAGACTTGATTAATCTGGCTTTAGACGATTTAAAGCGGGTTACGTCAAAGGTCAATAAGGCGCAACTAGTTCACGCGCGGGTTATCAAGGAGCAGCAAGCGACTTTTTCGGCGACGCCCGCAGCGGAAAGCCTCCGTCCGCCGCACAAGATTGGCGTTGCAAGGTTTTACTTGGCTGGCGACTGGACGAATACGGAACTGCCCGCCACAATTGAGAGCGCTGTGACGAGTGGCCACGCCTGCGCCGCCCACGTCATAGCCAATTTGCGCGCGACGCTCCCTGAAACCGCCAAGTCAGTGGCGCGCTGCGCCGCTGGCTGAACGCGCACCCGTCGAGACCAGAGCTTCCAACCGACGATTTTCTTGCCGGTAGGACGCCTGCGCTTTCCGTCACTCAGGCATGCTCTCCGTACAGTGTGCGTAGGGTGTGCGCATGCACTCGGCGTTGACGCTCGGCACCGTCGCGGTCGCCGACACGCTCCAACGCTTTGACAAGCAGCGGCATCAGCAACAACCGTCCGTCGCCGAGTTGCGCCATGACGCGCTGCATTAACTCAACCGCCTGGTGCGGATTTGCGAGGTCGGGAGCTTGTTCGTCTAAGTAGATGTCCGCCGCTAGGCCGCTGACTTCAGGCATCGCCGATGCCGTATCAGTTTGCGCCAACCATTCCGCCAACGACGCCTGTACCCACTGAGCGGCTTCGTGTTCATTCGATCGTCGGTAGACTTCAACAACCCTAGCAGGTACGACATACGGCGGAGTTCATCAGGCGGGAAGGCGGCGAGGTGGGTTTCAAACTCACGCGCGGCGGCCAGTGCTGCTTTCCGGTTTCCGCACTGCGCCGTCAGCCGCATCACGTTGGCCAGTGTTTCAGACGACACCACTTGAGCCTCCTTCCCAACGCAACCGGCTTCCGCCAATCTGTGCGCCAAAACTTCAATTCGTCTCCATTGCGCCAGCGCGGCTTTTGGCCGACCGGCCGCCTCCTCCATCATCGCAAAGCAGCTCAATAAAGAAACCATGTCTCGCGGTTGGTCTGATCCTCTGCCGCCAGCGCCTGAAATTGCCCAAAGACGTTCTCAAAGAGCATCCGCGCCGTCGCGTAACGCCCCAGCCGGCCGGTAATCACGGCTTCGTCCACTAGACTGTCTAGCACCGACCGCCGCAACTTAACCGACGCCGGATTCGCCGCCGCCAGTTGTCTCCGCAGCGCCAGGGCTGTCC
Organism: Chloracidobacterium sp.; assembly: GCA_025057975.1. Lineage (NCBI taxonomy): Bacteria > Pseudomonadati > Acidobacteriota > Blastocatellia > Chloracidobacteriales > Chloracidobacteriaceae > Chloracidobacterium > Chloracidobacterium sp. The sequence continues at coordinate 190,018 of JANWUV010000004.1, read as the reverse complement.
GGCGCAGTTCCAACGCCCGCAGGTACGTCATTTTCGCCTCGACCGGCAGTCCTGCGTTTTCAGCACATAAGCCAAGGGACACCAAGCAATACACTTTGCGCTAAAGCGCTCCGGCCAGCTTGCGCCGGTGATCCGGTTCGGCTGTCGGCACCGTGGCGAGTAGCGCCAAGATGTGGTGGGCAACGTCAAACCGTCTGAGGCTTCGGCGACATTGCCTTGCGTGTGGTATCAATCGCCCTCCGCAATCGCCAACGTCGCGTTGAAATACTCTACTTCCGGGTCTCTGGGGTGCGCCTCAGTCAAGGCTTTGCGGAGCGCCGCCGCGCGCTCCAAATGCCGCCGTGCTTGAGGAAAGTCGCCAAGCCGGTACATCAGCAACTCGGCTATGTGCCTAACGCTCAGATCACGTTGACGCGCCGAATCAGCCGGCCGCGCCTGATGCGCCTTTTCTAGCCATAGCAAGCCGGTTGCATAACTTTGTTGCGCGCCAGGTACGTCGGCGAGATTCGCTGTGTAGGGCCTTCCTTGAACCTTGCCAACGCGGATATACGCGCGTCCCAACTCCCGGTGGAAGGTTGGGTCAGCGCCGGCTTCCTGACCGAGGCGATCCAGATACCCCAGGGTCTGTTGCACTAACAGCCCCGCACTGCTGTTGAACCGGACAGCCGCGCGATGGCGTCAGGCAGCTCAAAGACATTCGACCACGCCAGCCGCCAAGTATCCTGAAATCGTTGTTCGGCGCGTTCCTGTGCTAGCCGACGCTCCACGCGCCAAGACGGGCCACTCCTGCAGGTAGCGCTCGATGTCGGCGGCCAGTTGCTCCGCCGGGGCGTAGCGCGCCTGCGAGTCCTTATGCATGGCGCGCAAAGGGATGGCGTCCAAGTCGCCCGCCACGTCACAGTTGCCCGTCACTGCGCTGGGAGGCGTTGGCTCGACATGTTGAACTCGACATGTTGAAGTCTGATACTCCAGCGACTACTCCAGCGACGGCGATCCCTCTGCGGCGCAAAACGGCAGCGAACCCGTCAACAGTTCGTACAGCGCCACCCCCCAACGAATACACATCTGAGGTAGTGGTGACCGGCTCCCCGCACCTGTTCGGGGCTAGCGTATGGCAGCATCATCGCACGCTGAATCGTGGTGGTGCGCCGTTTAGTCGCCCGCTCTTGCTCCGCCAGCAGCTTGGCGATGCCGAAGTCAATCAGCTTCGGTGTCGTCCAAAACCAGAATGTTGCCCAGCTTCAGGTCGCGGTGAATGACCAGATGTGCGCCGGCCGCCACGTTTGGCGGCGGCCACCCCACGGGCGTAATCCACGAGAATGCACCGCATCATGCGGCTCGCCAAGCTGAAAAATTGCCGGCGATCGCGGAGGCTGATGTTTTTGCAGCTGGCCAGCCGTAGGTAGGTCTCATGCACCAGCGCCGTGGTTTGGAGGGTATGGCCGGGGCGTTCACGCCGCATGTGCGCATGCGCAAGCCGCCGCAACTCAGCATAGACTTCTTCCACAAACCGGTTAACGGTCGCCGGATGCTCAACCGTGGGCTGAACACGCGCGCCGGTCGTTGGTGCGACCGGGGGAGATGCGAGTACCGCGCCGGCGTCAGGCATAAGCGAAACCCTTTATGGACAAGGTGTCAAAGGCTGTCGTTCACGCAACCAAGAACCCCGTACGCCGGTTCAAGCGCGCAGGGACGACCAAAGCCCTGTTTCAGGAAGTGGATTACAAACGCTAGCATTGAAATTGTCTTCGTCCGCTGGGATGTCGCGTCCACAAAAATCTGAAACCCGGCTCAAAAAATCCCCGTCCGTCCGGTGACGGTGATGTACGTTGGATAAAGAACGAAAACCCCGGCGGGGAGGGGGCGGCGCGCCTCAACCCCGCGATCCCTTGTTGTCATTGTTATTTTGCGAGGTGGACGCGCCATGAAAATCCTGATGCTCCAACCCAACTACCACTGCGGCGGCGCGGAAATCGCCGGCAACTGGCCGCCGAGCTGGTCGGCCTACATCGGCGGGGCGCTCAAGCACGCCGGTTACACGAACTATCGCTTTGTGGATGCCATGGCGCTCGACCTGCCGGACGCGGCGCTGGCCGACATCATCCGCGCTAACCAACCCGACATCGTGATGGCGACGGCGATTACGCCGATGATTTACAAGGCGCAAGACACCCTCAAGTTGGTCAAGGACATCAACCCCACCGCCGTCACGATTCTTGGCGGCATTCATCCGAGCTTCATGTATGGTCAGGTGCTGACGGAAGCACCGTGGATTGACTACATCGTACGCGGCGAAGGCGAGGAAATCATCGTCAACCTGCTACGCACCATCGAGGCTGGCGATGACCGCCGAACCCGTCACACTATTCGCGGCATTGCGTTCCGCGACGACGAAGGCAACGTCGTCGCCACGCCGGCTCATCCGCCGATTGCCGACTTGGATTCACTAACGCCCGACTGGAGCGTGTTGGATTGGGGGCAGTACATCTACATTCCGCTCAACGTGCGCGTCGCCGTGCCTAATTTCGCCCGTGGCTGCCCGTTCACCTGTCGCTTCTGTTCACAGTGGAAGTTCTGGCGCAAGTACCGGACGCGGACGCCGGAAAAGTTTGTAGATGAGATTGAAATCCTCGTCAAAGAGCACCAAGTAGGCTTCTTCATCCTTGCGGACGAGGAGCCGACCATCAACCAGAGAAAGTTTGTCGCGCTGTGCGAGGCGCTCATCGCCCGTAAGCTGAATGTGTACTGGGGCATCAACACGCGCGTGACCGACATTCTGCGCGACGCCGAGTTGCTGCCGCTCTACCGCCGGGCGGGTTTGGTTCACGTCTCGCTCGGCACGGAAGCCGCCACGCAGATGAATCTCAACCGCTTCCGCAAAGAGACCACCATTCAGGAAAACAAGCGCGCCATTCAGTTGCTCAAAGCCAACGGGATGGTAGCCGAAGCGCAGTTCATTATGGGGCTGGAAAACGAAACGCCCGAAACGCTCAAGGAAACCTATGAACTGGCGCTGGACTGGAACCCGGACATGGCGAACTGGAATATGTACACGCCGTGGCCCTTCTCGGAGTTGTTTGAGGAACTCAAGGATCGCGTCGAAGTGCGCGACTATTCCCGCTACAACTTCGTGACGCCCATCCTGCAGCCCGATGAGATGGAGCGTGAAGAAGTGCTCAAAAGCGTCTTGAAGATGTACGGCAAGTTCTACAGTCGGAAGGCTCTTCTGGAGTATCCCTTCATCCGCGACGCCTTCAAGCGCAAGTATATGCTTGGCTGTCTGAAGGCGTTTCTGAAAATGACGGCGACCAAACGGTTCTATGACCTTGGGCGCGTCAAGCGGAAGGGATTGGGGATCGAGGTTGATTTGGGTTTCGACGAATCACGGATTCTGAGCCGCGACCAACTGGCGGCGCTCAACAGCGCCGGTTCGCCGCTGCGTGCGGATGTGGACTACATCGGCGGGATTGTCGCCTGCGGCGGCCCACGTGATCTCGACACGTCCAAAGTTGCGTCGGAGTCCCCGCAGTTGGTCACGCTGCGTCGAAAGAAGGAGGCAAGCGATGACGACCCCGAACCTCGAACGCCTACTGCAAAAATATAGTCGTCCGGGGCCGCGCTATACGAGCTATCCGACCGTACCGGTTTGGAGCGACACCTTCGGTGCGGACGACTACCGTGCGGCGTTGCGGGAGTTAGCGACAGCGCCGGACGCAGCCGAGTTGTGTTTGTACGTTCACTTGCCATTTTGTGCGATGGCGTGTCTGTACTGTGGCTGCAACAACGCCGTTACGAGCAAGACGGAGGTGGTGGACGCCTACCTTGACCGTGTGGCGCGGGAAATTGCCTTGATTGCCGCGTTGCTTGATGGGCGGCGGCGCGTCGTCCAGATGCACTGGGGCGGTGGGACACCGAATGTTCTGACGCCGCGTCAAATGGAGCGGCTGGTGCGTTCGATTGAGGCGGCGTTTGACCTTGATTGGAGCGGCGACATGTCCATCGAGATTGATCCGCGCGTCGCCTCATTGGCGCAACTCAAGCACATTCGGTCGCTGGGGTTTCGGCGCATCAGTTTGGGCGTACAGGATTTTGCGCCGCAGGTACAGCGGGCGATCGGGCGTCACCAGCCGGAGGCGCTGACGGTGGGCGTCTTTGCGGCCTGCCGGGAAGTCGGCTTTGAAAGCATCAACCTCGACTTGGTGTACGGGTTGCCGTTGCAAACGCGCGCCACGTTTGAGCGGACGGTGGACGCCGTCTTGGCGATGCGGCCGGACCGGCTGGCGATTTTCAACTATGCGCATGTGCCGAAGCTGCGTCCGAAACAACGTCACATTCGGACGGAGGATTTGCCCGACGTAATGACGCGCTTTGCGATGTTTGACGACGCCCAGCGACGGTTGACGGCGGACGACTACGTTTGGGTTGGGATGGATCATTTTGCGCGGTCGGACGACGAATTAGCTGCCGCCGCTCGTGAGAAGCGTCTGCACCGGAATTTTATGGGCTACACGCTACGGCCGGCGTCGAACCTCATCGCCTTTGGGATGAGCGGCATCAGTGAGTTGTCCGGCTACTACGCGCAGAATGACGCCAAGCTAGGGCGTTACCAGCGAGTGCTTGACCAGGGCGAGTTGCCGATTGTGCGCGGCCATCGGCTGACGCTAGACGACCAACGGCGACGCGCTGCGATCAACCAGCTGATGTGCAATATGGAGCTGCCGTTGGCGGAGGTTGAGGAAGATTTCCGTGCCGGCTTGGCGTCGTTGCGGGTGATGGAGGATGACGGGCTAATTCGCTTTGAGGGCGACCGGCTAACGGTCACGACGTTGGGGCGTCCCTTTGTCCGCAACATCTGCATGACGCTCGACGCCTATCTCAACGCCGACGCTGTGCAGCCAGTTTTTTCCAAAACGCTGTAAAAGTTTTAATCTGCTTGTAAGTGCAGCTTCAACTAAAGCCACGCCCAGCCCAGTAGGGCTGGGCATTTTTTTTGCTAGGTTTCAATCCGCTTGTAAGCGCGTCTTCAATCCAGAGTCAAACTCAACTGGCAACCGTTCAAAACCGAACAACGAACGAGTTTCAATCCGCTTGTAAGCGCGTCTTCAATCCAGAGTGGAGAGCAGGACCTTGTTCAAAAAGTAAATAACTCCCGCCCCTAGTTTCAATCCGCTTGTAAGCGCGTCTTCAATCCAGAGTTTCTCTCGGTTGATCCACGAGATGCGACAAGCCGGCTGCCGGGTTTCAATCCGCTTGTAAGCGCGTCTTCAATCCAGAGGACGACCAGCTTCTTTCGCGATCCCGACAGAAGCGCCACTACCGTTTCAATCCGCTTGTAAGCGCGTCTTCAATCCAGAGTTGAGTAGAATGGAATCATCTAACGCGAGGAGGTGCAAGCAATGGTTTCAATCCGCTTGTAAGCGCGTCTTCAATCCAGACTCTTGCGAGTTCGATAACCTCTCTTAGGGAAATGCACAACCGTTTCAATCCGCTTGTAAGCGCGTCTTCAATCCAGAGCTGCCCGGTCCCAGTGAACCGGACAGCGGTGGAACTTCAGCGTTTCAATCCGCTTGTAAGCGCGTCTTCAATCCAGAGGATGCCGGGCGCAAGGTTTGGACGATTGACGAAACGACTTTGAGTTTCAATCCGCTTGTAAGCGCGTCTTCAATCCAGAGTCGTCGCCAGACTTAAGACCCGGCCGGCGGCCGGGGTTGAGGTCGTTTCAATCCGCTTGTAAGCGCGTCTTCAATCCAGAGAGTTCGCGCGGCTAGTCACACATGTGACGGCGCGAAAGGAAGGTTTCAATCCGCTTGTAAGCGCGTCTTCAATCCAGAGCCAAGGAGAACTTGCGCCGCTTGAGTGGCGGCGGCAAGGTGAGTTTCAATCCGCTTGTAAGCGCGTCTTCAATCCAGAGGACTTGGAGTTTGGCCTCCTTACCCGCCTAGAATAGGCGGGTGTTTCAATCCGCTTGTAAGCGCGTCTTCAATCCAGAGTTTATTAATCTCCACAGTTTTCCCCGGCCCTTACGTTTACCAGCCGTTTCAATCCGCTTGTAAGCGCGTCTTCAATCCAGAGTTCTCGCTTCCTTCCGGCCGTCCGGCGCGGCCGAAAAGTTTCAATCCGCTTGTAAGCGCGTCTTCAATCCAGAGGGTCAGGCTTGAAGGGCATTGGCTTCACCGCAAGAGCGCGCCCGGCGCGGCCGAAAAGTTTCAATCCGCTTGTAAGCGCGTCTTCAATCCAGACTGCTCCTTCTAGCGCTTCGGGCGCTAGAAGGACGGACGCTTGTTTCAATCCGCTTGTAAGCGCGTCTTCAATCCAGAGGCGCTTCGGGCGCTAGAAGGACGAACAATTTTTAGGAAATAAAGTTTCAATCCGCTTGTAAGCGCGTCTTCAATCCAGAGCGTCGGACATTGTGTTGCACGCAACGCCAGCCGCGTACGCGGCGTTTCAATCCGCTTGTAAGCGCGTCTTCAATCCAGAGGAACGGGCGCTTCAGTGCGCGCTTCAAAGCCCGTTAGGGCGGTTTCAATCCGCTTGTAAGCGCGTCTTCAATCCAGAGGTTGGCCGACCTCTTCGGCAAACCCGTTGAGGTCAACAGGTTTCAATCCGCTTGTAAGCGCGTCTTCAATCCAGAGGACCCGGACAAGGTTCGGGTTTTAGGAAAAACCGAAGAATACAGGTTTCAATCCGCTTGTAAGCGCGTCTTCAATCCAGAGCTCACTTCCTTCCGGCCGTCCGGCGCGGCCGAGAACTTAACGTTTCAATCCGCTTGTAAGCGCGTCTTCAATCCAGAGTCCGCCCTTCTAGGGCGGACAGTCGAAGTCAACCGCCTGCGTTTCAATCCGCTTGTAAGCGCGTCTTCAATCCAGAGGGGTTGTTTGTATGACGGCGAACCTGTCGAGTTTGAGAGGATGGTTTCAATCCGCTTGTAAGCGCGTCTTCAATCCAGAGATTGCAACAGCAAAATGTCTTAACACTAACGCCTAGCTGTGCTGGTTTCAATCCGCTTGTAAGCGCGTCTTCAATCCAGAGCATTTTGAACTCCGCGGTCCTCACTGGACCCGGAGTGTTCGTTTCAATCCGCTTGTAAGCGCGTCTTCAATCCAGAGCCGGCTTCTTCGACGCGCGGGTAACGCGCGCCGAAGTAAAATGTTTCAATCCGCTTGTAAGCGCGTCTTCAATCCAGAGCGGTATCATGACTCGCCTAGAATAGGCGAGTCATAACCCCTACCGTTTCAATCCGCTTGTAAGCGCGTCTTCAATCCAGAGGAGTTGACTCCCGAACTCGAGGATCTCGAGTTCGGTATCATGACGTTTCAATCCGCTTGTAAGCGCGTCTTCAATCCAGAGCCGGCGGCCGGCGTCCAACAGGACGTACGGCCGCCGGTTTCGTTTCAATCCGCTTGTAAGCGCGTCTTCAATCCAGAGAAACCGGGTTCAAGTAACCCTAGAGGTCGGCGACCAGGCACTGCGTTTCAATCCGCTTGTAAGCGCGTCTTCAATCCAGAGAAGTGGTTCCCCAGCTCGAAGACCTTGAGCTGGGCATTTTGACGTTTCAATCCGCTTGTAAGCGCGTCTTCAATCCAGAGGGGAAGTTGAAGTTAATAGGGTCCAAGTGACCCTTAATGTCGGGTTTCAATCCGCTTGTAAGCGCGTCTTCAATCCAGAGCGGTAATCTCCGGGAACACGTACCAGTTCAAGCAAGAACTCGTTTCAATCCGCTTGTAAGCGCGTCTTCAATCCAGAGGTAAACCGGGTCCAAGTGACCCTTAATGTCGGGGACCAGGCCCGTTTCAATCCGCTTGTAAGCGCGTCTTCAATCCAGAGTGGTTACTGTTTCGTGTCGTTCCTTGTCGGCAGGCAAGCGTAGGTTTCAATCCGCTTGTAAGCGCGTCTTCAATCCAGAGAGGAGGTGCTTATGAAGAAACTAACAATAATCGCCGGGAACACGTTTCAATCCGCTTGTAAGCGCGTCTTCAATCCAGAGATCCGTCAACAGGGATGCAAGGTCACGTACGAGTAGCGTTTCAATCCGCTTGTAAGCGCGTCTTCAATCCAGAGGCAACAGAATACAAATCAGTCTAGAGGTCGGCGACCAGGCACTGGTTTCAATCCGCTTGTAAGCGCGTCTTCAATCCAGAGCATAAGCTTACCTTTGACTTTAGCGCCGACTACGCCGTGTTGTTTCAATCCGCTTGTAAGCGCGTCTTCAATCCAGAGCGCCGGGATAGGGTAAACACAGAGGCCGCGCCAACGCGCGGGTTTCAATCCGCTTGTAAGCGCGTCTTCAATCCAGAGACCTATTAAACGCAGCAGTCATACCAAATCCAGGGTTATTTTGGTTTCAATCCGCTTGTAAGCGCGTCTTCAATCCAGAGCGGTTTTCATTGGAGGCAAGTATGAAGACGGAGGTTTTGAGTTTCAATCCGCTTGTAAGCGCGTCTTCAATCCAGAGCTGCTGGGTCGGAGAGTTGAAGTAAACCGCATACAGGTTCATGTTTCAATCCGCTTGTAAGCGCGTCTTCAATCCAGAGCTCGGCCATCGGGCACAAGCCGACGGCGGAGCTTCTCTCCGACGTTTCAATCCGCTTGTAAGCGCGTCTTCAATCCAGAGAACTCGGGGACCTCGAGTTCGGCATTCTCACTCGCCTAGAATAGTTTCAATCCGCTTGTAAGCGCGTCTTCAATCCAGAGTAGGGCGGTAAATACGGAGGGTTATGGAGTTAAAAGACTTTGGTTTCAATCCGCTTGTAAGCGCGTCTTCAATCCAGAGGAACTCATTACACCGGCCCAGGCCTGTGCCTGGGCTGAAGCGTTTCAATCCGCTTGTAAGCGCGTCTTCAATCCAGAGTATATTTCCGCCATCGGACACCAACCGACGGCGGATTTGTTGTTTCAATCCGCTTGTAAGCGCGTCTTCAATCCAGAGTTTCAGAGGTCTTTCCGGGTCCTTATCAGTACAAGCCACTTACGTTTCAATCCGCTTGTAAGCGCGTCTTCAATCCAGAGGCGTGTTGGAGGGCAAGACCCTCTTCAAAAAGTAAATAACCCTGTTTCAATCCGCTTGTAAGCGCGTCTTCAATCCAGAGCGTGCGCTGGAGAGCAAGACGATTTTCAAGTCAAGCAATAAGTAGTTTCAATCCGCTTGTAAGCGCGTCTTCAATCCAGAGCAACCGACGGCGGATTTGTTGTCCGCCCTTTTAGGGGTTTCAATCCGCTTGTAAGCGCGTCTTCAATCCAGAGAGCTCGAAGTAGGGGACCAAGCTTTAGTCTGCAGATTGAAGTCGTTTCAATCCGCTTGTAAGCGCGTCTTCAATCCAGAGTGGAGAGGCAGAGATGCGGTATCTATTAAACGCAGCGGTAGTTTCAATCCGCTTGTAAGCGCGTCTTCAATCCAGAGTCATCACTGGACCCGGAGTATTTCAGTACACGCTAATCACGTTTCAATCCGCTTGTAAGCGCGTCTTCAATCCAGAGTTAATAGGGTTCAAGTGACCCTAGAGATCAACGACCAAGCCCTGTTTCAATCCGCTTGTAAGCGCGTCTTCAATCCAGAGGAGAAATCCAGCCCCAGCTCGAAGACCTTGAATTCGGGCTGTGTTTCAATCCGCTTGTAAGCGCGTCTTCAATCCAGAGTTGCCTCGGCGATTCAACGCGCTTCACTCGCCGAGGCTATCAGGTTTCAATCCGCTTGTAAGCGCGTCTTCAATCCAGAGCATTTCCGCCGTCGGACACCAAGCGACGGCGGAGCTTCTCTCGTTTCAATCCGCTTGTAAGCGCGTCTTCAATCCAGAGTTGACCGTATTCAGGTCCATCTCCAGCCTGGGGATGAGTCCTTGTTTCAATCCGCTTGTAAGCGCGTCTTCAATCCAGAGTGGTGAAATACATTCTAAACTCCGCGGTCCTCACCGGACCCGGAGTTTCAATCCGCTTGTAAGCGCGTCTTCAATCCAGAGGGGATTGGAGCGGAAATTGAAGCGCCGTTCGCTTACGACGAGTTTCAATCCGCTTGTAAGCGCGTCTTCAATCCAGAGTACATTCTCAATTCCGCGGTTATACCAAACCCGGGGCTGTAGTTTCAATCCGCTTGTAAGCGCGTCTTCAATCCAGAGCAGTTAGTACTTCGCGCCTACCGTCACGGCGCGCTAGAAGTTTCAATCCGCTTGTAAGCGCGTCTTCAATCCAGAGACCGAGCACAAGTAAAGCTCGAAGTAGGGGACCAAGCTTTGTTTCAATCCGCTTGTAAGCGCGTCTTCAATCCAGAGGAGGCCGCCGACGCCGCTCGGCGTCGCGCGGCTTCCAAAGAGGTTTCAATCCGCTTGTAAGCGCGTCTTCAATCCAGAGTTTCGCGCGCAAGGAAGCGCGCACAACGCTTGTGCGCGCAAGTTTCAATCCGCTTGTAAGCGCGTCTTCAATCCAGAGCTAACCCGGGGATGTATTGGTACGCTTTAGTAACTCCGGCCGTTTCAATCCGCTTGTAAGCGCGTCTTCAATCCAGAGGAAAAAAAGGGGTAGGTCGCGCCAAGCGCGACGCCGCCAAGGTTTCAATCCGCTTGTAAGCGCGTCTTCAATCCAGAGATTCTCAGATTCCTCTCTTGCTTCCGGCCGTCCGGCGCGGCCGAGTTTCAATCCGCTTGTAAGCGCGTCTTCAATCCAGAGCCTGCACTCGTAACCCCTTTGCTGTCAATAGCCAAATAGCCCCTTTTGGCTAACCCGACCGGCACGACCGGCAACGGCACAAGCCGCCGCCGGCACGCCAAAAGCTAACTCTTTTCAAAGAAAGGACTTCCCCAGTTGGCTAACCTACCCCCTTTTGGGGCGTGGACGGGGTTAGCCAACGGGTTGGCTGGCAGGCGGAGGTACGCCTACCGCCAGCTGGCGTCCGGCACAGTAAGCGTTTTTGGTTGCTGCAAGCAAGCGCTGGCAGCGGAAGCACGGCCGCCAATGTCGCAAAGTCTCCGCCGCCACATCTATTCCCCACTCCCCTTCACTCCCCCTCAGCTGTAGGCGCACCTTCCCACTACCGTACATTTTCGGGACAAACCTCCTAGCATCCACCAACAATTCGGCTAGCCGCCGGCCGGAAAAGGCGGCAAATACGGTACATTTTCGGGACAAACCTCCTAGCATCCACCAACGCAAAACGTTAGACTGCTCACTTACTCAACCTAAAGGTTGCTTTGTGCGCTCGCCAGTGCCACCTTTCCCAATGACGCCCTCATCTACACAACTCCTTGAACAAGCTCTCCGCGAACGCATCCTCATCCTCGATGGCGCGATGGGGACAATGATTCAGTCCTACAAGCTCCAAGAAGCCGACTATCGTGGCGACCGCTTCGCCCATCACCCACACGACCTCAACGGCAACAACGACCTGCTGTGCCTCACCCGCCCCGACATCGTTGAAGCGATTCACCGCGCCTACCTCGAAGCTGGCGCCGACATCATCGAAACCAACAGCTTCAACGCCCAACGGATTTCACAGGCAGACTACGGTCTGGAAACCCTGTCCTACGAACTCAATGTCGCCGCTGCCCAGTGCGCACGCCGTGCCGTGGACGCTTTCCTCAAAGAAGACCCGTCGCGACCGCGCTTTGTCGCCGGCTCGATCGGACCAACCAACAAAACAGCTTCAATCTCTCCAGATGTCAACGACCCCGGCGCACGCGGAACGACATTTGATGAACTCGTCGTCGCCTACGCCGAGCAAGTCGAAGGACTGCTCGACGGCGGCGTTGACCTGCTCCTGCCCGAAACTACGTTCGATACCCTCAATCTCAAAGCGGCGCTCTTTGCCATCGAGGAAGTCTTCACCCGACGCCAGCGGCGCGTCCCCATCATCGCTTCTGTGACGGTCGCCGACGCCAGCGGCCGGACGCTCTCCGGGCAAACTGTTGAGGCATTCCTCATCTCAGTCGAACACGCGCCGCTGCTCGCGCTAGGTATCAACTGCGGCTTCGGTGCCGCTGAAATGCGTCCGCACGTCGAAGAACTCGCTGAGAAATCGCCGTTTTATCTGGTCTGCTACCCCAATGCCGGCCTGCCTAATGTCTTCGGCGGCTTTGACCAAACACCCGACATCATGAGCGAACTGCTCCGCGACTTTGCCCGGCGCGGTTGGCTCAATATTGTCGGTGGCTGCTGCGGCACAACACCCAGCCATATCGCCGCTATCGCCAAAGCCGTCGCCGGTTTCGCCCCTCGGACACCACCCCCACGCCCACGCCACACGCGCCTGAGCGGTCTGGAAGCGCTGGTCATCCGGCCAGAAACCAACTTTGTCAATATCGGTGAGCGCACTAATGTAACGGGCTCAGCCAAGTTCGCCGAACTCATTCGTGCCGAGCGCTATGAAGACGCCCTCGCCATCGCCCGCCAGCAAGTCGCCAACGGCGCGCAGATGATTGACGTAAACATGGACGAAGGCATGCTTGACGCCGAACGCGCCATGACCCGTTTCCTCAACTTGGTCGTAACCGATCCTGACATTGCGCGCGTCCCTATTGTCATTGACAGCTCGAAGTTCCACGTCATCGAAGCCGGCCTTAAGTGCGTGCAGGGCAAATGCGTCGTCAACTCCATCAGCCTCAAGGAAGGCGAAGAGGTCTTCATCGAACAAGCCCGACGGATTCGACGCTACGGTGCAGCGGTGGTCGTCATGGCCTTTGACGAAATCGGGCAAGCAGACACTGCGGCACGCAAAATTGAAATCTGTACACGGGCGTACCGCATCCTGACAGAAAAAGTCGGCTTCCCGCCGGAAGACATCATCTTTGATCCAAACATTCTGGCCATTGCAACCGGCATCGAGGAACACGCCAACTACGCCGTGGAGTTCATCGAGGCGACGCGCGTCATCAAGCAGACGCTGCCCGGCTGCAAGGTCTCCGGCGGCGTCAGCAACCTGTCGTTCGCGTTCCGCGGCAACAACATTGTCCGCCAAGCCATGCATTCGGTGTTTCTCTACCACGCCATTCGAGCCGGCATGGATATGGGCATCGTCAACGCCGGACAGCTCGCCGTCTATGACGAAATTCCGCCCGATTTGCTCGAACTCGTCGAAGACGTGGTGCTCAACCGCCGCCCCGACGCGACCGAACGCCTCATCACCTTCGCCGAGTCGGTCAAAGGCACCGGCAAGACCGTGGTTAAGGACGAAGCGTGGCGACAGGCGAGCGTCGAGGAACGCCTCAAACACGCGCTCATCAAGGGCGACGCCGACTACATCGAGGCGGATGTCGAAGAAGCGCGCCAAAAGTACGGCGCGCCCCTTGCCGTTATCGAAGGGCCGCTCATGGACGGCATGAACATCGTCGGCGACCTTTTCGGCGCCGGCAAGATGTTTCTGCCGCAAGTCGTCAAATCGGCGCGCGTTATGAAAAAAGCGGTCGCCGCTCTCCTGCCCTACCTTGAGGCCGAAAAACAGACGGCGACCAACCGCGACGGCGTACGCAAAAAAGTGCTGCTGGCGACGGTCAAGGGCGACGTACACGATATCGGCAAAAACATCGTCGGCGTCGTGCTGGGCTGCAACAACTACGAGGTCATTGATCTGGGCGTTATGCAACCCTGCGATGTCATTCTGGCGAAGGCGCGCGAACACAACGTGGACATCATCGGCCTAAGCGGGTTGATTACGCCGTCGCTGGACGAAATGGTACACGTCGCCAAAACGATGACTGAGCAGGGCTTTACGCTGCCGCTGCTCATCGGCGGCGCAACAACCTCAAAGCTCCATACGGCCGTCAAGATCGCGCCCGCCTACCACGGGCCGACGATTCATGTTCTGGACGCCTCACGCGCCGTCGGCGTCGTCGGGGCACTGACCAACGAGGAACAACGCGCGGCGTTTCTCGCCGCTAACCAAGCTGAACAAGCCGCGCTGCGCGCTGAACACCAAGCGAAATTCGACCGCAAGCGACTGTTGCCGCTGGCTGAAGCGCGGGCGCGCCGGCCACAGTTGCGATTTGACGCTGAAACCGTCGCCGTCCCGGAACAACTGGGTGTGATGACGCTCGACGACGTCACACTGGAGGCGCTCCTGCCCTACATTGACTGGTCGCCGTTTTTCCATACGTGGGAGCTGCGCGGGCGCTACCCGAAGATTTTCGACGACCCCGTCGTGGGCGAACGCGCACGCGAACTGTTCGACGACGCCCAGCGCCTGTTGGAACGCATCGTCGAAGAACAACGACTTCACCCGCGCGGCGTCTTTGGGCTGTTTCCAGCAAACGCCGTCGGCGACGACATTGAACTCTACACCGACGACACTCGGACGGAAGTGCTGGCGGTCTTTCATACGCTGCGGCAGCAGGTCGAACGTTCGGACGGTAAGCCCAACGTTGCGCTGGCGGATTTCATCGCGCCAAAAACAACGGGCGTCGCCGATTACCTTGGCGGTTTTGTTGTGACGGCCGGGCTGGGTCTAGACGATCTATGCGCCGAATTTGACGCCGCACACGACGATTACGGTTCGATTATGGCGAAGGCGCTGGCCGACCGGCTGGCGGAAGCCTTCGCCGAGCTGGCGCACAAGCGGGTGCGCGACCTGTGGGGCTACGGACGCGCTGAAAAGCTGAGCCGCGATGACCTCATTCGGGAACGCTACCGTGGGATTCGTCCCGCGCCGGGGTATCCGGCCTCGCCCGATCACACAGAGAAACGAACGCTGTTTGCGCTGCTTGGCGCGGAGGAAAACGCGGGCGTCCGACTGACGGAAAGTTGCGCCATGTGGCCGGCCAGCTCGGTCAGCGGGCTGTATTTCGCCCATCCCGACGCCCACTACTTCGCCGTCGGGTTGATTGGCCGCGATCAGGTCGAGGACTATGCCGCCCGCAAAGGCTGGACGGTCGCCGAAGTCGAACGCTGGCTGCGTCCCAACTTGGGTTATGAACCAGCGCGCTCCTAACCTGGACGCCACCGGCCTCGGAGTGCCCAGCGCCGCCTCTGCAAGAGGCGCTGGTAGTTTCCCCTCCCCAAAAGGGCGCTAGGAAGCCGCCCCCCGGGCCGCTTCAAAACGCATCGCCGCCGCCTGCCAGTCGAGAATGTCCCACACAGCCGTCACGTAGTCGGCGCGCTTGCTCTGGTACTTCAGGTAGTAGGCATGCTCCCAAACATCAATGACGAGCAACGGAATCGCACCCCACACCGTCAGGTCCTGATGCTTTTCAACCTGCAACACCACCAATCGCCGCTCTAAGACGTTGTAGGCCAAGACGCCCCAGCCCGACGCTTCGACGGCGATGGTCGCCTTCGTCAAGTGCGCCCTAAGCTTGGCGAAGTCACCAAAGTCGCTGGCGATCGCCTTGCCAAGGTCGCCTTTCGGCCCGCCGCTAGGTTTCGGCGTCAGGCTTGTCCAGTACAGGGTGTGCAGCACATGCCCTGAACCATGAAAGGCCAGCTCGCGTGACCAGTGCTTGACAAGGTTGAAGTCGCCGTCGGCGCGCGCCGCCGCCAACTGAGTGAGCGCTTTGTTTGCGCCATCCACATAGGCTTTGTGGTGTACGTCGTGATGTAAGCGCACTGTCGCTTCGTCAATCACAGGTTCGAGCGCCTTGTAGTCGTAGGGAAGGGGCGGCAGCGCGTACTGCCCGGTGGCATCCGTGAGCCGACCGGCAGCCGCCCGCTCATTGTCCCCCGCGGCCGCCGTATCGAAAACATTACCCAACGCGAATCCGGTGGTCGTTAGCGCCGCCGCCTTCAAAAAACTACGTCGAGATTCCGTCATCGAGAGCCTCTCCCCGCGTGCGTTATGCTGCGCCGCGCTTCCAACGCTGAGCGGCGTGCGCTATGCGCGCGCCGAACTTCTCCGCCGTCGCCAGATCGCCTGCAGACGGCTGCGAACTACCGTGATCCGACTGGGCAGCCGCGCCTAGCATGCTACCGATACGGTTGATGGCGTCGTCGGCGCGGCCGCTGGGTAACTCGGCCTGTCCAACCCAGATCATGCCGTGCTGCGCGGCGAAAATCGCCAACTGAACCAAGGTGTTGAGTTTGTCGCCACTAAGACTGCCGGAGTTGGTAAAACCGGCCGCAATCTTGTCCCTCCAAGCCTGTTGAAGCCAACGCCGCGATGAAGCGTCCATGAAGCTTTTGAACGGCCCGGAAACACTACCCATGTAGGTCGGCGACCCAAACACAATCGCGTCGGCGGCGTCGAGCGTCGTCCAGTGGTTTTCGATGTCCTCAACACGGATGAGATGGGCGGTCACCTCTGGTACACTTTGCACGCCCCGCAACACCGCCTCAGCTTGCGCCGCCGTGTGCCCATAGCCGCTGTGGTAAACAATCGCAACCGTTGTCATACTTACTCCATCATTAGGGAAGGTGCAGCACGATTTGAGGTTTGTACTTCCGCCGTCTCCGCCAGACAGTCCGAGGCGCTACAATTAGGAAAGACAACGTGAAAGTCCCGGAGTGTCTGCAGGCAGGTTTCCAGTTCGCGGCTTAACTCAGCATAGAGCACCGCTTCCGTCGCCGGAAGCCTCAGTAAGAGGTCGGAAATCAGCTCAAAGCGCGCCTGCACTTGGGTGTAAAAGTGCTCACACCCCATATCGAAGCACTTTTCCGGGGGGAAGTCGTAACGACAATGGTGAGCCATACTCAAAGACGGGGACGGAGGGTTGTGAGGCATGTCCCCCTCAACCGGTCGAGCCGACGCTGGCCGGCCTTCATATAGATAGAGGATGACTACTGATGGGGTCAATGCTGCCACAAACGCTAAAAGGCGTTCCCTACGCCCATATCCGAACTACGAAGCCGACGCATGGGCGTAAGCCGACATACAGGTGGTTTGTGGTATGCTGCGCCAGTGTCCCCTACGCTAAACGGCTCGGCGCCGCCGAGCCTGACTGGGAGCGCGCGCATGTACTGGCTGATTATTTTCCTGCTTTTGGTGTACCTTGGCGTTGGCGTTTACACGTTTGTTCAGGCTCTCAAAATGCGGGCCAATCCGGCGGCGGCGGCCTTGGCTGGACTGATATGGCCACTGTTCTGGATGGTCGGCAAGCAGGAGCAAGAGCGGCGGCTCAGCGGGCGACGCGGCGGCTACCTGCCATAGTCTGGAGGCGCTCCTCCGAAGCCGCTGATGAGGCCGCTGATGAGAAAGCGTATGCACGCCGCCGTTCAATCGTGTATCGTTGTCTCAGCCACACCCTAAATCCCCTTGCGTTACGGAGAAGCTTCCATGAGTTCGCTCGAAAGCAATTTTTCAAACCTGCCCCTATCGGAGAAAATCTTCCACCTGCACCAAATCGGTGTGGAGACGACGCTCTCGGTGCTCAAGTTCATTCCGGCCCTACCGTTTAAGGGTCTTGACGCCATTGGCGAACTAACGGCGTTGCCGGTCTCTGCCATGCGCGGCATCATAGCCGGGCTGTCAGGCACGCCTGCGACGACTGAGGGTTCGACACCGCCCGCCAAGAGCGCCGCTAGCGAGGAGCCGAAGCGCATCGTGCTTACCTCGAAGTCGTAGTACACGCCTATACCCACGCCAGCAGCGGACGGGAGTCTTGTTCAAAACCTTGGAAACTAGATTGAACCGGGCAGGAGCGGGCGACAGTGACGTTCGAACCCAGGTTGTTGTCGCCCGACAACCGCTGCTAGTCACATGTGTGTCCAGTGGGAAGCGCGCCTGCCGCCGTGATTAAGCCCGTTTTGAAGCGATGGCGTAACCTTGGCGGCAGGGATGACAACCCACGGAAAACAGACGCCCGAAGCGTGTCCAAGGCTGTTCGGTTTCGCAGCGTCGGAAGCGCTCATTGACACGGCTTGTTTCAGTTGAGTAAAGACTCATTAACGTCGCAAATCTCAAGCTTAGAAACGAGGCATGCGGTCATGATTTATCTGACGCCAAAGGCGGTTGAAGAAGTCAAAAAATTCATGGCTTCTGAGGGAATCGGCGCAGAAGGCGGACTGCGCGTGCGGGTGATGCCGGGCGGCTGCTCCGGCTTTCAGTACGGGCTAGACGTTGAGGACGCGCCGCGCGAGGACGACGAAATTATCGTACGTGAGGAAAACGGCGGCATCCGCCTGTTCGTTGATCCATTCAGCGGACAGTACTTGGAGGGCGTCGAGATTGATTACGTATCAAGCGTGATGGGCTCCGGCTTCACTTTCAAGAACCCGTCGGCGACTGGGACCTGCGGGTGCGGCGCATCGTTCACAGTCTAAACAGCGAGATCATCAAGCGCAGAGGCGAACAAAAGCAGCGCCAAGCGACGACCGCTTGGCGCTAATGCCTTTGAGCCGCAACATACGCTTAGAGCTTGGAAATGATCTCAGCGCCGCGTCGCTCAATCGCAATACTGTCTAACGTCCACTGAATGAAATCACGCGCGGCGTCCTTGTTGAGACCGAACAACCCGGCGATTTCAACCAGCTTTAAGCGTTCTTCATCGGCCAAGTGGCCGTCCGCGACGGCGACTTCGACGCAAGTTTGGTACAAGGCGCGGCGAAGCAAGGGGTTTGTGACCGGCATAATGACCTTCTCGATGGGCGATGGACCGGCCAGCTCGGCTTCAACGGCGGCCTTAACATCCTCGTCAAGAATTGAAAGCCCTGTCTGGCGGATAAGCCCATAGAGCATGACACGCTCCTCGTCGGTCACCTTGCCATCCGCCGCGATGATGTTGGCCACACCGCGTACAAACGCCAGCAACTCTTCACGTGGAAAGCCGGCAAACGACTGGTCGTCCGTCGGCGGCGCGGTAAGCGCGTTGTCTTCCATAGTCGAGCAACCTCTTCAAGACGATTCAGCAATCCGTGTGTGGTACGTTGGCACGAGCCAACGGCACGATACTTGGCGCGTCGGGCCGAAACAAGGACCTTCCCGCCGCAGGCTGGGCTGGATAGTCCCGGCCTCAGTATCCGATACAATCACGCATGTCGGTTTCCGCCTGACGAGCGCTACGCCAGGCTGCGTCCAGCACACTCCGGTCGCGCGCTACGTCGTTGCGTTCCGATTCGGCGAAACGCTCCCGCGCCTGCGACATATCAAAGTCCGTCCGCGCAAAAGCGTTGCCCAAGTTGCGTACGGATACGCCATAGTTGTGCAAAGCATCCCGAAGTTGCTGATACCGCTCCAACAGCACACGGTGTTTGGCTGAACACGACGCCGGCGGCGTGGTCACTCGCCACTTTTCCGCTGCCTGCGCAACCTGACCTTCGGCCGCCTCAATTTCCCGCCGGTGCGCTTCGATCATCGCTGGATTGAGATTTATCAGGTCGCGCAGCAACTTGTCCTGCCCCTCACCGCCGACCGGCATCATTGCCTGATGAACATCTTGTGAAACCTGGTCAAACCGCTCCCGAAAGGCGGCTGGGACAGAAGGCTGCCCGCCAGTGTTTCCCGCCTTGGTCTCAAGGCGTTCCCCTTGCAGCTCGGATACCCCAGACGATGACCCAGCTGATGTGCGCCTAACAACGTATATCCCGACAAACAGCAGGAGACCAACCGCCAGCACTGCGATTAAGGCAGCAGCCCATACCGGGATGCCTGTCCGAAACAGCGCAGACGAATCCGGCGGCGCTCCGCTGGCTGCCGCAGACGGCGGCCGACCTGCCGAATCCAACGTTAGCGTTGTGGAGGCCGTCGGCGGTCGTGGCGGGCCGGATGCAGGCAATGTCGGCGGCAACGCTGGCGGCTGGGTCGGTGAAATGCGAGCCGCCGTTACTTCACTGGTGGCGCTTCCCGGCGAGGGCGTCGCCGGTTGTGCGGTAATCGGGACACTTGGCGGCACAGTAGGCCCCTCAATCACACCAGCGAGGAGGTCAGTTGCGCCGCCGGCCAACGGGACGCTGGCTTCCATCACGCCGCGACGCGCGGCGCGAAAACCTGCCAAGAACTCCAGCGCCGTCGCTGGCCGCCCAGCGGGTTGTTTGGCGAGGGCCCCGAGAACAAACGCCTCCAGGGACTCGCTCAGATGGGGCGCGTGGCTGCGCAGCGGCGGCGGCGGAGCGGTCAGGTGGAGCGACACGATTTCACCAATGGTTTTCCCCTGGAAAGGTAGAACACCGGTCAGCAGGCGATACAAGATGACAGCCAAACTGTACAGGTCGGCGCGGGCGTCAATATCGCCGCCCTGAATGAACTGCTCCGGCGACGCATAAAGCGGCGTCCCGATCGCCTGACTGACCTTGCCGACACCTTCGCCCAACGATTTGGCAATGCCGAAGTCGAGAATTTTGACTTGCTCGTGGGCTTGCCCCGCCCCAACTAAAGCAATGTTGGCTGGCTTGAGATCGCGGTGCACCAACCCTGCTTGGTGCGCGTAGTGCAGCGCGTCGCAAATTTGGCTCAGCAGGCGCTCAATTCGGTCAAGGGAAAACCGCTTACCCTGCCGAAGCTCGTCTTCGAGCGTTGGACATTCCAGCAACTCCATGACCATAAACGGCGTACCGTCGGGTAAGGTGTCAGCGTCGGTCACGGAGATGATGTTGGGGTGCGACAAGCCGCCGGAAATTTTGGCCTCGCGGTGAAAGGCTTCCGCAACGGACGGATCGGCCGCCGCTACATCGGGTTTGAGCACTTTGACGGCCAAACTGCGGTTGATGCCAATGTGCTGCGCCAGATAGACAATCCCCATACCGCCGATGCCCAGCACCGCATCCAGCCGGTACTTGCCGTTGATGACCGTCCCGACCAAGCGGTACGGGTCAGGCAGGTTCTGACGGCGACCATCCGACATTGACATCCCTCGAAAAAGGGCGGGCGGCGGCGTCTCCGGCGCGCGCCCGGCTACAAAGCGTCACAGCGGAAACCGAAAAATCTTGGTCGCCTTGGCGTCGGTGAACTGGATTTCCCGAATGCCGCTGCTGCGCAGCAACGGCAAGTTGCCGCCTTCGCTGACCGCCAACGCACGATACAACTGCTCCGCGCTCGGCTGATCAATCAGATCATGAGAAATGCGCAGGATGTCCTGGCTGTCACCGACCAGTTCAATCCGCGCGCCGGCGCGTCCGAACTGTTCCTGCACCAGCCGCACCATAGAGATGCGAATTCGCTCCAACGACACCGTCCGGGGGATGTCGTTGCGCCAGCGCGGGCCAAGCTCCTTGAGGCGCGCATTGTCGCGCGCCGTCAACATTTCCATCTTGTGCTTGTAGTCATAGTCAATATCCACGTCGGCAATGCCGCGCGCCACAATTTGCAAGTTCAGCAGCGCGCCGTCCGGTAGAAAGGCATACACCAGCAACCGCCCGTCCCGGTCGCGGTGGTCACGGTAGGCGTTCGCTGGATCGTATTCAAAGCGCAGGCGCTTGCCCTGCACCAACTTGACGGTTTCCAATCGGGCCGCCTCGCCGGCTCTACCCGTACTGTTTTGAACGCCGATCAAAGCGACTTGTCCCAAGGTCGGGACATCCAACACCGCACAGCTTTCAACGCGAATGTTGCCGTAGGTGGTCTTCGCGTCCAGCGGCGGCGCAGTTGCGCCGGAGCGCGGCGCTGGGGCAAGCCCGCCGGTCATCATGGTTTCTGACGGCGAATTCTGTCCGGTCTCCCCTGCGCCGCCGCCAGTCGCGCTGTCCAGCGTTTCCTCTACATCCTCTGGGGGGACAAAAGCCGGCTCTTCGTACACACGTCCTTCACGTTTGGCGATCAGTTCCGGCGATTCGGTCGCCTGCGCCCAGACGCCAAGCTTGGCCTGACGGGCCTGATACTCGGCCGCCAGCAGGAGGTTTTTTGTCCGTACGTCTATGAAGTGCTGGCTAAAGAAGTAGGCGTCACCGTTGCGCAGAATTTCTGCGTTGAGGAGCTTGCGCGACGGCAAGAGATAAATGTACGACAACTGCCGTCCGTACTTGTCGCGGTGTCCGATGCCTTGGTTTTGATTTTCGAGCCAGACTTCGACCGTCTTCCCCAGAATGAGTTGACGCACCCGTTCACGCGCTTGCTCCGCCGCCGGCCCGGAAGGTGGAGCAAGGATGCCGATCAGGCGTACAATCGTCCCATCCTGCAAAACCACGGTGTCGCCAGTCAGCGCCCGTTTGATGGTTGTGATCTTGGTTGAAATCCCGGTCGCCACCTGCGCCGCCGCCAACTCAGGGGCCGGGACCGCCGCCAAGCCTCCAATCAGCAACGCGGACAACACCCACCGATTTTGTTTTCGCACCCAGCACTTCAGCATAACGCAAATCCTTGTTCGAAAGGCTTGGGTCGCGGCCGCCCGGCGTTGCGCCCAGTGACGACGGCGACCCGGTAAAGACTATTTTGGGCCGTAGGCATGGAAGAGACGCGGCACATACAGATCAAGCATGCGTCGCCACCACGGCCAGTCGTGATTGACATCATAACCCCACAGGTCGAGCGAGTGTGGGATGCCGCGACTGTGCAGAATCCGTGACAGCTCGCGCGACCGCTCTGGGGCCTCGTAAGCACCCTGCCCTGAAATGATATGAATGTCGGTGTGGTAGCGCAGCAGCGGCAGGAAGTAGTCGTCGTTTAAGTTCTGGAGATACTCAACCGGGTTGTTGAAGTACACGTCGTCATTGTGAAAGCCGTCGCACCACGGACGGATGTCATACGAACCCGACATGGCAATCAGCGTATCGAAGCTGCCGGGGTTGCGAAATACGGAGTTGGCGGCGTGATAAGCGCCAAAGCTAGCGCCGGTGGCGGCGATCTTGATGGGTGAACCGCCGCAGTCACTCCGAATGAAAGGACAAACCTCGTAGGTAATGTAGTTGCTGTAGGCCGTCTGGCGCGCCGCCCGCTGCGCCGGGTGGATATGTTCGTTCATCCAGCTTTCACGATTGATGCTGTTGATGGTGTAGATTTTGACGATGCCGGCGTCAATGTAGGGCCGCAACACGTCAATCATCAGAAAGCGTTCATACTCTTCGAAATCGGCCGCCGCCGTCGGGAACATCAAGAGCGGCTTGCCATAGTGGCCATACACAGCAATTGGCATTTCCTTGCCAAGGTGCGGACTAAACCAACGGTGAACTTGCTTGCGCACGAAATAATGATTCTCCGTAAGAAGGCGTTTGTGGGATGAATCTAGCTTCGTGCGACGATACCATGGTTTGCAGCACCCTGCGCAGGCTGTTTTCACCCGCAGGCTCGACGCACACAGGCGCACTCGGTGACCCTACCTAGCCCGGCAATCCGGCTTCGTGCACCTTATGGACGCCGAAGTGCGCCATACCGCTTACGGCGTCGGCGCAGGAACAAGCAAGCCTTCGCGGCGCAGTTCCACCACCATCACCATGGACTCCAGATCATCCTCTAGGGCGCGCAGGCATTCCCGAAAGGAACGCCGTCCGTCAAACAGCGACTTGAGAAAACTGATTTCCGCCGCGAAGTCGTCCGGCGCCACCAGCTGCGTGAAGGATTCACTCACAACGTAGGGGCGGTCAAGGTCAGGCTCGGATTCCAGCAAGGATTGGGCTTCATCATACCGGCGGACAGCTTCGAGCAAGAGTTGCTGAGTGGAGAGCGTAATCCGCGCCGCGCGCTCAACCGGGATGCTCCGAAACGAGAACTCCCCCCGCAACCACCGAATCACCGCGTAGGCCACCCGTTCGCCTTGATAGGCTTCCAGTTCAGCGTCCAAAATCCAGCCATCGCGGATATAAAAGGTCGCCTCACGCCCATCTGACGACACTTTGAGTACGCCGGTTTTGCGGCCAGTTTCGATAATCTGCAAAATCTCCGGAAAGGAAACCTCTTGCAGTTTGCCTCGAAAATCGGCGTTCGGGTGCAACCGCCGAAGCAGGTTTTTGACCCGGAAGGTGATTTCGGCGGCGCTGAACGGTTTGACCCAGTAATCCTCGACGCCGCGCTCAAAGGCAGCGAGACGCTCTTCCTGTTGACCACGCGAAGATAAGCAGACGAACGGCACTTCACGCAAGGCCGGGTGGCGGCGCGTCCAATCAAAAAACTGCCGTCCATCCATACGTGGCATCAATAGGTCGCAAATAATTAGGGAGGGCTGGTGTCGGAGGGCGATCTCCTGGGCCTGCTCACCGTCGGCGGCTGTCACGACCGTACACCCCAACCGGCGTAGGCAGAGTGTCAGCACTTCGCATGTGCCCGGCTCATCGTCCACCACTAAAATGGTCTGGTCCGGAAACTGTTCACGGTGTTCCGGGCCGAACGAACGCTCGCCGGATTCATCCAACCAAGTCCCACGCGCGCCCTGCGTCCAGTCCCGCCGGTTGATGTTAACCAGATCAATGAGTTCTTTGCGGTACTTGGCGTCATTTTCGCCCAGCTTCGGCAGGCCTTCCACGTAGCCGCGCGCCGCCGACAGCTCGCCATGAGCTAGTAAGATTTCAACAACTTGGTGTACCCGCTCAAAGGCGTCGGCGTACCGCCCCAGTTGAATCAGCAGTTCAGTCATCAAGCGCAGCAAGCGTAGGCGTTCGTCACTGGAAGCCAGCCGCTCGGCGCGGCGGAAATAGGCCAAAGCTGTCTCAACATTGCCCTGCCTGCGGTAAATTTCCCCAGCCCGACACAGCAGCTCCACAGCGCGTCGCCCCTGACCGGCGTGCTGATAGGCGTCGCTGAGCTGTTGCATCAGGAAGGTGTCTTCCGGCGCGGCCGCCAGCTTGCGTTCGAGTTCGTCAATGTCATGTCGCTGGCGGATGTCCGTAATCAGCCCAACGACTTGCTCACGCATTGAGCGAACCTTTTCAAACAAACCCATGCTCAAGGCCCTACGTTCTTTGACCTGTTTTTGTTAGCGGCAGCTTATCACAGAGTCGTTACGGGAAGCTCACACGAGGCGCATGGGACAATAAACGCCTCAAAAATTTGAGCCGCTACCTCTTATGGAGAACCAGATAAGTGGCTGACGTGCTGCCTGAAAACCACCC
Source organism: Chloracidobacterium sp. (assembly GCA_025057975.1). NCBI lineage: Bacteria > Pseudomonadati > Acidobacteriota > Blastocatellia > Chloracidobacteriales > Chloracidobacteriaceae > Chloracidobacterium > Chloracidobacterium sp. The sequence continues at coordinate 165,202 of JANWUV010000004.1, read as the reverse complement.
ACTGGTTCGGCGAGCCGACCCACCCAAAACAGGAGCTTCACCGTTCACAAGGATGCGTCACAAAGAGGCGACGCCTTTTTCAGTCGGCGCACGGTGAACAGCCATCTAGACAACGCCTGCATCCTATTGTCGCCAAAGACCTAGCTGGATACACTCACCACATCACGCAAGCGGCCGTCGCGCCTAGTTCTCCCTGATTTGCGGACGTTGTTCATCGTTTGGCAAGTGAGTAAGCCATGCATTTTGTGTCGCTTCAGCGCTGCCTCATGGCGGCAGGTTTCCTTCTCTGCTTCTGTGTGGTTCTGGGAGCGCCGAATTCGCCAGTTGCCGCTAAGGGCACAGCCGCGGCGGCCCCGGCCGTCGCGCAAGTTTCCACGGCGGGACTGACACCGCACTTCCGCAACTGGCTGGTTGCCAACGGCTACGGTGGCTTTGACTTTGCTCGCACCGACTTGAACGGTGGCAGTTATGGTGGGAAGCAAAACGACGCCGATACGGTTGTCAATCAGCCGGTCATTTTCATTCACGGCAACTCCGACAAGGCGGTTGGGACGGGCGTGCCGGGACAAAGCGGCTGGAACGCCTCGATTCAGTATTTTCTTTCGCAGGGGTACAAACCTAGCGAGTTGTACGCCACGACTTGGGGGCCGGCCAACGCTCTGCTCGCCTCGCAGCAGTATCATTCGCGTGAATATCTTACCCGCTTACGTGCCTTTATTCAGGCGGTCAAGGATTACACCGGCGCGGCCAAAGTGGATATCATCGCTCACTCGATGGGGGTGACCCTGGCGCGCAAGGCGATTAAAGGCGGCCCGGCGTCCGACGCGCTGGCCGGCGGAAACTACAACCTTGGGCCAAGCCTGACTTCCATCGTGGACACGTTTGTCGGCATCGCCGGCGGCAACCAGGGGTTGGCGAGCTGTTACCTGTCGGGACCGACGACGCCGACCTGCAGCAACACCAACGGCTTTTATCCGGGCTACTTGCTGGGCGGCTTCGGCCCCTACGGCGTTTCGGCGTTCCTGACTGAACTCAACTCCAGCGTCGGCTATGAGGGAGCCTACCGTTACTCAATCTGGTCAAGCGTGGATGAGGTCGTCGGCTACGGTTGTCTAGTTTACGGGCGCAACACCTGCCGGATTCCGGGACAGACCGGCGAGCGCAGTTTTTCATCCGCGCCGTACGGTCATTTCGGCTGCAAGGATTTGACCGGCTACTGGCAGCTGCGCATGGTCAAGTTTCACACAACAAACTAGGTGTGGTTTCCGAAACGAGGTGACAGACAAGGCTACCTGCCCGTGGCGTGCGGCGCAGGGCCGCCGCCGCACGCCAATCGGAAAGCGCACTACGCTGGCTGCGTGAGCGCTTCGCGGAGGGCCCGTTTGAGCACCTTGCCGGTCGGCCCAATCGGCAACTCGTCGCGAAACTCAATCAAACGCGGATATTTGTACGCCGCCATCTGCTCCCGACACCATTCGCGTAGTTCGTCTTCCGTGATGGTTGCGCCAGGCTTGCGGACGACGTACGCCTTGACCTCCTCACCCAATCGCTCGTCCGGAACGCCGATGACCGTCACCAGCGACACCGCCGGATGCGTCATCATCACCTCCTCAATCTCACGGGGATACACGTTATAGCCGCCGCGAATAATGAGGTCCTTCTTGCGATCCACAATTGTCAGGTAGCCGTCTTCGTCAATGAAGCCCAGATCGCCCGTGTGAAACCAGCCGTTGCGCATGGCTTCGGCCGTCGCCTCCGGGCGCTTGTAGTACCCCTTCATCACACAGTGTCCACGGACGACGATTTCCCCCACCGTACCAGGTGGTACAGGTTGGTCGTTTTCATCGTGAATCCGAATCTGAATGCCCATCAGCGGCTGGCCGACCGTACCGGGCTTGGGCGGTTTCGTAAGCTGGTTGTAGGACAGCACGCCGGTTTCCGACATCCCGTAGCCTTCCAGCACGCGCGTCTTGAACTTCTCACTGAAAGCGCGCATCAACTCCACCGGCATTGGCGCCGCGCCGACGTTGGCGACCTGCAACGTCTCGGCAATGGGCGAGACGTCAATGTTGTGCTCGTTGGCGTAGTTGAGCAGCGCCCAGTACATCGTCGGAACGGCGGCCCACGAGTTGATCCGTTCCTGAATCATTATTTCGATGGTTTGCTTGGGATCAAAACGCGGCAGCAGCACGGACGTGCCGCCGGCGTACATCACGACGCCGAACTGCGCAATGAGCGCCGTCGCGTGAAAGAGCGGTGCCGTCGAAAGCACTTTGAACTCCGCCTCCAACCGAACGTCCATCATTGGCAACAGCAAATCGCGGACATGGATGAAGTTCAGGATGAGTTGCCAGTGCGTCAACTCCGCGCCCTTTGGCTGTCCGGTTGTCCCCGACGTGTAAAGCATCAGTGCGGTGTCGAACGGACTGACCGGGGGGAGTTCGCACGTCGGCGGCTGGTTCGCCATGAGTTCCGCCAAAGTGATTGCACCGGGCAGGTCCGGCGGTGCGGCCGGGTTGGCCGGCATCACGACAAAGGTTTCACAGAGCTTCGCTTCCGGCAGCGCTGCTTGCGCCATCTGCGCCATAGGCAACTCCGGCGTACCCTCAAAGCACAGCAGCGCCTTGGCGTCACAGTCATTGAGGTGATAGGCGATCTCACGCGGTTTGAGCAGAACGTTGAGCGGCACGACAACCGCGCCCGCCTTCAAAATGCCGAAAAACGCCATCGGGAAATAAGCAAGGTTCGGACAGGACAACGCTACATGGTCACCAGGCTGAATCCCACGCGCACGTAAGCCGTTGGCGATCTGATTGGCGGCGGCCGCCAGCTGGGCGTAGGTCAGACGGGTCGGCCCGGCGATAACCGCCGTCCGGTGAGGACGATGAACGGCGTGATGATCAAGGATCGAGGCAATCGAATACGAAGCCGCAGTTGGGAGCATAGGACTAACTTCCTTCCAGTTGACGCAGGATTGACGCGCCGAGGCGCAAGGCATTCGCTATCGTCGTCGTCATCCGGAGGCGCGTCAACGGCCGTTCGCCAAGCAGTCACTCGATCAAAACAAGGCGGTTTGATGTGGCTCTAGCGCGATGGGCGCAACGAGCGTTGGATCGTCATTGGCAACGATGTTGACGGCGCGCGACACCGGGTACACGCGCATCGCTTCGGCCGGATAGGGCCGTAGCAGTCTTTCAAGCGCGTCAAGGTCGGTCGCTTCAAGCCAAGCGCGTTCCTCAGCGGGCGTCAAAATGACCGGCATGCGCTCGTGTAAGGTGGCCAGCAGCGGATTAGCCTGTGTGGTGACCACTGTACAGGAACGCTGCGGTGTCCCATCGGCGGCGGGTCGCTCGTCCCACAAACCGGCCAGCGCAAACGGGCCGCCGGTGGACAGCACGGCGCGAAACGGGGTTGTCGTACCGTCAGAGTTTTTACGCCACTCATAAAAGCCGTCGCACAGCACCCAGCAGCGACGATGGCGAAAGCTTTCACGAAAGGACGGCTTAAGGCGCAGCGTCTCGGCGCGCGCGTTGATGAGCGGTGGACCGGTTGGTTCCTTTCGCCACGCTGGGATCAATCCCCAGCGCGCAGCGTCAAGGGTTCGCGGCGCGTCATTGAAGACGACCGCCACCAACTGGGTCGGAGCGATGTTGTAGCGCGGGCGGACTTCGATCCGTGCGCTGTCTAAACCAAAGCGACGTAGCAGCTCGGGTTGAGGCGTGGCGAGTGTGTAGCGTCCACACATTTGATGGGCGGCGATCAACTCCCAATTTTGGCAATCGACATCGTAATTCGGGTGTCGGCTTCGCTTCCCGGAACACGCGGCAAAGTGATGGTAAAGCGGCTGCCCCGCCCGGGACCCTCAGAAGCAGCTTCGATCAGGCCGCCATGAGCGGTGATGTAGCTTTTGGCGATGGTCAGGCCAAGGCCAGTTCCACGGGTATTGAACTCAAACCGGCCGGACGAGTGCCGCGAGGTATCGCGTCCAGTATAAAACCGGTCAAAAATGTAAGGCAGGTCCTGCGCTTCAATACCAATTCCTGTGTCCACGACCTCGACGGTGACGGACTCCGTATCGCCCGTCGCCGTAATGAAAATCTCGCCGCCGTCGGGCGTGAATTTGATGGCGTTTTGGATGACGTTGAGCAAGGACAGGTTAAGTTTGTGGGCGTCCCCCTCGATGCGCACATCGCCGCTGACCGTCAAGGTCAGACGCTGCCCGCGCTTGGCGGTGAAGACGCTGACTTCCTGCAAAATGTCGCGGAGCAGTTCTTCAACATTCACTACGGCGCGGTTGAGTTCAAGATAGCCTTCCTGAATCTTGAGTACCTCGAAGATGTCCTCGACAATTCGCGCTAGACGGTCGGTAGTTCTCAGGCAGGTCATCAACGCCGACTGCTGGCGTTCGGTTGGTGGGTCAAACGTCCCAAGAGACAATGCCTCGATATACCCTTTGATGACCGTCAGCGGCGTCCGCATCTCATGGGAGGTCACGGCGAGGAAGTTGTTTTTCATCACATCCAGCTCCTGCAACCGCGCTACTACCTCTTGCTCACGCCGGTAGAGCCGCTCCGCCGTTTCGGCAGTCTCACGGAGTTGGCGCGTCATGGCAGCGTTTTCTATGGCGACGGCAGCTTGGTGCGTCAACCCTTCCACCAACTCGCAGTCCTGTTCTGTAAACGGCTTACGGCCGGGCGGCCGCCGAATGTCCAAAACGCCGATGGTCACGCCGTCCCGATTACGAATAGGTAAATCCATAATGCCGTGTACTCCGTAAGTTTCCAGCAGTTCGGGGTAGAGGATGTCGGGACAGTCCCGAACGTCATTGACGATGCGCGGCCGGCCGGTGGCGGCGACGCTGCCAGCGACGCCTTTGCCGGCCGGAAAACGCACCTCGGCGTCCTCCCATGCTTGCCCGTTCCAAACATGCCGCATCACGAGAACGCCGTTTTCAACCAACCCAATGCCGCCGGGTTCGCCGTGTACAAGAGCGGCGCTCTCGGACACGATTTTCCGCAACACCTCGCCAACATCGAGCGTCGAGTTGATGACGCGCGTACTGTCGAGCAACCGCCGCAAGGCGGTGATTCGCGCCTCCTGATTGCGCCGGATTTGACGAATGCGAAAGTCATACAAAGCATACCCAAAGCCGCCAAGCGCCAAGGCGTAGAGCCAGTACGCCCAAGCCTGTCGCCACGGCGCAGCTTGGATGGTGAAGCTGAGCGTGACAGGTCCAGCCATCCGCCCCTGTGCGTCGCGCGCCCAAACCTTGAACAGATAACGGCCGGGGGCGAGGTTTGAGCAATCACGGCGTGCGCGGGTTGTCCAATCCGTTGGCTCCCGGTCATAGGGAAGCAACTGGGTCTGGTACGTCACTTCGCCGCCGCGTCGCAGGACAGGCAGCCGGTAACGAAAAGCCAGGTCGCGCAAGGTGTGCGGGAACGCCGGCGCACGTCGCCCCACCGGCGACGGGTCGTCCAGCGTGAGCATTTCCACTAGAAGCTCACCCGGTGGGTCGTCGGGCCAATCATAACGAGTGTCCAACACCGCCAACCCTCTTACCGTTCCAACCCAAGCGCGCCCTTGGGCGTCGCAACCGGCGCGGCCGAAGTTGCATTCATTGCTGGGCAGGCCGTCCTCCGAGGTGAAGGTCGTCAAGGTGCGCTCGGCGTGTTCCGGCACGGCGTCCAACGCCAAACAGACCACCCCCCGATTGGTCGTCGCCCAAAGTCGTCGGCGGCCATCCTCAAACAGGTGATAGACCACATCGTTGGGGAGCGCCGGCGTCGTGCGGGTGTTGATTTGTTCTAGGATGCGCGGCGGGTCGTCGGGAGCCACACACACCAACCCACCGCCCTGCAAGCCGCACCAGAGGCGCGGTTTTCCAGCGGCGTCCGTCGTAGCGTGAAGGGCGTTGACCATCGGACGACCGCTCAGACCAAACTCAAAACGTTTCCATTCTTGGCCGACCCGGTAGGCCACGCCGTGATCGAGGCCAGCCCAAAGCCGGTGGCTGCCGTCGGGGCTGGTTGTTTCAGCAATCGTGTAAACGGCTTCATCCAAGCCGAGCGACGCGCTTTCCTGCGTATCTATCCGAACCGCCCTCAAGCCGCGATCCGAACCCACATACAGGCAGCCCGACTCGGCAGCGGCCTGTGGGCGGTGAAGGCAGTGAATATGAGCGTCCAGAGGGAGCGTCTTCACTTGGACGGCGCGCGGAGCTGGTTCATCTGTCAATCGCCAAAGTCCGCTTTGCGCCGTGCCGACCCACAACGTCCGGCGCCCACCCTGCTTGGTCGTCAACAGGGTTCGGACATCATTGGCCGGAAAGTCATGTTCCTGACCGAGTTGCATCCATTCTCCGCGTCGCCAGCGGGCGAGGCCAGCGAGCGTCCCGGCCCAAAGCGTCTCCGTCCCGTCGGCTTCCCGCCAGACTTCGGCGCACCAAGCCATATTGGACGGCAACCCGCTTGCGGCTGCGAGCGACCACCACCCACCGTAGTGTAGGTACGTCACGCCGCCGCCGCCCTGACCAATCCACACTCCGCCGCTGCGCGGCTGACTGACGAAGAGCGCGCGGACAATGTCGGTCGGTAGGTCGTACGGTGCAGCGAGCCGTCGCCACTCGCCGGCGTACCGCCAGTACAAGCCCTGATTTGTGCCGATCCAGAGCATTGGTGCGCCGTCCACGGCTTCCGCTTCAAGCATCGTGTTGATGGTCGCCTGAGCCAACGCCGCCGGCGCATCGGTGATGGGTTGCGAACGTAAGCCGACGACAAGCGCCGGTCCCTGTAATGTTCCGACCCAAACGCCGTCGGCTGTTCGAGCTTCGGCAAGGCAGGCGACGTTGTTAGCGGGTAAGCCTTCGGCGGTCGTTAAACGGTCCCAGCGATCGGAACCAAACCGGCAACACCATAGCCCATGCTCCTGCGTACCGACCCACAGCCGCGTCCCACCGGTGACGGCCATACATCGCACCACTCGGCCTTCAAGGGCGGCGGCAAATGCTGGACGTTCCCACCGCTCTTCCCGAAATCGGAACAAGCCGTCGTGCGTGCCGACCCAGAGGCCGCTGGCGACGCCTTCCACCACACTCAACAAACACGTGATGGTGTTGGCGCGCTCGCCGCCAAGCGTGTACATCCGCCACTGCTGCGCCGGATGCGCGGCAACGTCATAACGGCACAAGCCGTTCGGCGTCCCAAACCATACGCTCTCCCCGGCGACCGCCAGCGCCGTGACGGAGTTCGAGCCGAGGGCGCGCGGTAATGGGACGGCCGTCCAGCTTCGGCCGTCGAAATAGGCGGCGCCGTCCTGCGTCGCCGCCCACAAACGTCCCTGCTGATCACGCGCCAACGCTTGAATGGAATTCTGGGGCAGGCCGTCTTGATCGGTGTAGCTGCGCGTCGCCGGCTGCGCAATGCTCAGAAGGGTCGGCGGCTTCCCGGAAGCATGGTTTCCGGCGAAGCCTCCTCGAACGGTCGAAGCCGACGACTGCGCCGACGCCGGAGACAAAAACCACCACAGACCCAATGTAAGGAGCAGGAGACTGTACGTAGCCGGCGTGTTATATGTGCGCAGACACAAACGTTGAAGACAGTGACTCTCCGCCTTCGGCAAAGCGGCGGCCATGGCGACACCGTACTTGAACGCTACAGTTTGGGGAACTTGACGTTCCGCCAAACGCGGTTGTTGAAGGGCGACGGGCGTTTCATCGTGACTCTTGCGGTCACTTTGCGCGTTGCATAGGAAGCAAGTCAAGTCGCATACCCCAAGCCGCGAAGGCAAAACCGACTGTGGTGGTCGGCGATTTTGGGAAATATGCTTGGAAAGCACTCCAGGTGAGTAGTAAGCGCGTATGTCGGCATCCCACGCAGAAACGATGACTCCCGAATCAGTTCCACCTTCAAAGGGCAACATCCTCATCGTCGAGGATGATCGTTTTGTTCGTCAGGCGATTACCCATGCGTTGCGGTCGAAAGGATACGAGGTGTTTTCGGCCGCCGACGGTTGTGAGGCGCTGAGACGGCTTGCCGTAACGACCACCGAGGTGATCGTTTGCGACATTGCCATGCCGAAACATGGACGGGATTGAGCTATGCCGGACTGTCCGACTCGATCCGCGCACGGCCGGCATCCCCTTCCTCTTCCTAAGCGCCCGTCAGGACATTGAAGCCCGTTTGGAGGGACTATCGGCCGGAGCGGATGACTTTTTGGGCAAGCCTTTCAGCCTTGACGAACTGGTGTATCGCATCAATCGCCTACTGACCAATCGCCGATCACCGCTGGTGGAGGAAAGCCTTGAAGTCAATCCCAACCATCTCGGTCAGGTTTCCTTTGAGCAGGCTTTGGATTTGATCTGCACGCACGCCCTGAGCGGCTTGCTTTCCGTCATTATGCAGGACGGTGCGGTCGGGCGAGTGTCGTTTGAGGCAGGCCGGTCCACTGAAGCTGTGCTTGAGGACATCAAGGGAGAAGTCGTCGCCGAGGGACAAGCTGCGCTCGCAGTCATTCTGGCCGGCCCGCGCACGGCCTTTACCTTCTCCGGGCAACAGACGCTGGACAATGCGGTGCTGATGAGCCGGATCACGCGCATCGTCGAATCGGAAATCGCTTCTTGACAAGGGTCTCAGCTTTCATCGTCCGGCGCTGAGCGCCGTCATGCCGCTGGTTTGTCATTCTCAAGCAACGCCCGTGTGGGATAGGATGCCGCCGTCCTCCAGCCACTTTCCCGACACGGAATGTTTCTCCTATGAACGCGCCTCACACGACGTCATCGCCGGTTGACATTCTGGTTTTGGGCGGCGGGTTCGCCGGTCTCAATACGGCTTTCCAACTCTCTAACTACCCATGGACGCGCCCTGTCCGCATCACGCTTGTAGATCGGAATGATCGGTTTTTGTTCACGCCCATGGCCTACGAAATCCTAACGGGGGAGGTCGAGGTTTGGGAGATTGCGCCACTGTACCGCGACATTCTCGGCAACCGGCCGGTGACGTTCGTGCAGGGCAACATTGAGCGGATTGATCTTGACAAGCGGCAGGTGCAGGTCGCCGACAAAACGCACCGGTACGACTATCTGGTGCTGGCGTTGGGCGGGCGTCCCAACTTCCGGCAAGTACCTGGTGCAGAGAAGTATTCGCAACCCTTTTATGACCTGAGCCATGTCCAGGCCTACAAGCAACACATTGCGCAGGTGCTTGATCGTGCCAAGCAGACGAGCGATCCCAAGGCCCGGAAGGCGTTGTTGAACTTCCTTGTCGTCGGCGCTGGGACGTGCGGCGTGGAAGTGAGCTGCAAGTTAGCCGACTACCTTGACGCGCAGGCGCAGGCGCGCGGACTCGACCGCAAGGAAATGGAAATCCACTTGATTGACCGCAACGAGCGGATTTTGCGCGGTGTAGCGCACCGGCTGGAGCCGATTGCGCTGGATGCGCTCCGGCGGCGCGGCGTCAATCTGGTGCTGGATTGGGGTGTGACTAAAGTCACGCCGGAGGGGGTTGAAATCCGCTGCGACAAACAGGGAACGCTCAAGCAAGTGGCGGCGGCGACTGTCACGTGGACGGGCGGTATTGAGATGCATCCTTTGATGACGAATCTGCCGGTTGAAAAGGACTCACAGGGCCGTGTGTGCGTCACGCATCAGCTGGAAGTTCCCGGCCGGCCCGGCGTCTATGCCCTTGGTGACGCAACGCATTTCCCGACAGAGGACGGTAAGGGACTTCCGGCGACGGCGCAGGTCGCCGTCCGACAGTCGGAGATTGCTGCGTGGAACATCCGTGCCGACATTGAGGGTTGGGCCAAGCTGCCGTACATCTACATCGGCCTTGGGGAAATGCTGACGCTTGGCATTGGCGAGGCCGGCGCGGACATTTTTGGAATGTGCATCGGCGGGACGCTCGGCGCAGCGCTGCGCCGCGCCGTCTACCTGACAAAGCTGCCGACCGTTGGGCTGAAAGTGCGCGTGGGCGGTACGTGGGTCAACGCCATCGCCCAGAGCTTACTGGCGACCGGCGAACGTGCATTGGACGCCGTTCGTCAGGCAGCCGCACAGGCGCAATCCAGCCGCGCGGCATAGACGTAGAAGGCGGCGATGTCGAATACCTCAGTTCATCTTTCAGCCGGAAACGTTTGATTGCAATGTTACACCAGCATAGGTGACGCTCCAGTTTGACGACGACGGGTGAACTCTTCGTCGTCGGCCGCCTAGCAGGGGGAATCACGGCGCACTTTGGGCAGCCCTTGGGGCGCAACGCTAGCGAGGATGAAAATCGTCGCCCAATCTAGAAAGCACTTGCCGGAGTGGGAGTTCACGCCGCAGGGCGCGGCCAAGCGGTTTCACATCGAGCCAGAGCTGCCGAGCCAAACAACAGGCTCCTGACGGCGGCGGGTTATCTTCGTGCTAACGACCGGCGGCTGTTTGCGTCAGCGTTGTTGCGCGCTGCGAATAGACGACTCATGCGCCGACTGCGATGACTGTTGCCGAGGAAACAAAGGTCGCTACTCCGAAGCCCACCTGAAGCCGCGGATAAAGGGCATTCTCACGGCCACCTCGGCGGCTGTCGCCGCCAGCAACTCCACGTATAACCAGCTCATAAACTTCATAGTGCAGCACCAGCCAATCCAGGCGCGGGCGCTTTGAGGACGGCGGCGCAACGCCGGCGACCAGCGTCGCCAAGCTGGTAACGGCCATACCTGAAAGGGCGAACGCTTTGAACACCCAGTAAACCATCAGCGCCGTCAGGTTGAGAGCCAACATGCTCGCCACGTAGGCGTAGCCCAGATAGCGCCGTTCTCTTCGCCGTCAGCAACACCCAAGCACCCAGCGCCAACGCCAGAAAGCCAAAGGCGTGTGGTATGCCCTAGCACTCCCCTAGCCCGCTTTCCTCATCAATCGCGCTTTTCAATTCACTTCTTCGGTGTTGAGCAGACCCTCGCGTTTCATCGCTTCGCGCAATCGCTTGATGGCGCGGGCGTGTAGGCGCGACCCCCACGAGCGCGACAGCCCCAACTCCGCCGCGTAGTCGGCCGCGCTCTGCCCTTTGAAGTAGAGCGCCTCAATCGTCGCCCGATCCTCGTCGGGAAGCTGCGCGACCAGCCGCATCATCCGACCAATGAGGTCATCGCGTTCCAGCGCACGCGCAAAGTCCAAGCTGTTGTCGTCCGCAATTGCGAGGGCTTCGTGGTCAAGCGACAGTAGGTAAATCGGAATGAGGCTTTCCAGTTGCGCCCGAGCCTCGGCGATGTCGTCGTCCAAGGTGGCGCCCGGCGTCGGCGTCCCTGTATCTTCTTCCGCCAAAGCATGGAGAAAGTCCGTTGCGTTGGCTTCGGCGCGCGCGCGTCCACCGTCTATGCGGGCGAAGTTCGCCATTTTGCGCACTTCATCCCAAATCGCGCCTTTGATGTAGTAGTGGGCGAAGGTTATGAACGAGACGCCGCGCGCTGGGTTGTATTTCTCCGCCGCGCGCACCAGCCCCAAGTTGCCATAAGCAATGAGTTCGTCAAGTTCGACGCTGGGCGGCAGCTTGCGCACAATGTCGTAGGCGATGGTTCGCACATAGTGCAGGTGCTGCTCAATGAGGGCGTCGCGGTTGACGTTTGGGAAGGATGGCTGCGTTCCGCTCATGTCGTTTCGCGCCACCGTACGGAGAAGCCGGAGCCGTCACCCGGCGGCGGTACGGCGGCGCACGACACGAGCGACAATCTGTTCCGGGTAGTTCCGAATCTCGACAAACTTCTGGGCGGCCAGTTTAGGAAAGTACCGCGCGGCGGCCAACGCCAACGGCGCGTCTTCGCCACCCAGCGAGAGGTTTTCCCACTTGGTGGCCCACTCGCGGGCGAAGGCGACGGCCTCCGGCCCTGATAGCCCTTCTTCGCGGGCGCGGGCCAAACCGACACGGTAAGCATGCCCCATCGCAACGGTAATCGTCCCTTCACCGCCATTGTAAGCGCCCATAACGAACTTCCAGTACTCTGTTCCCTGCGGCGTGCCGTACCGTGCAAACGCTGTTTCCGCCAAGCGTTGCGCCTTGACATGCAGAAGCCGCGCCGCCGCTGGAATCGCCAAACTCGGATTGAGTCGTTCGTCGCTTTCCGTTCCGGGGACGCCGACCGAAAGGCCCAGCTCTCGCGCTTCACGGCGACCAATCTGCGCAATCCCAGCGTAGCCGTACTGGTTGACAACATCCGTTCGCAGTCCCGACTCTTGCACTAACAAACTCTTGAGCAGTTGCGGCGGGAGTCCCGGGCAGAGCGCCGCCGCCTGCTCAATAATCGGGTCAAGCTCACTGGCGGCCATTTTGTCCTTGCCGGTCACGCGCGGGGAAGCATCGCCGTCTGGCCTGTGCGCCGGCTGTTTGGTCTGACCAGAGGTTGACGCCGACCACTGAGTCTGAAGCGCCGCTAGTTCATTGAGCGTCGGTTGGACAAGGTGGGCGCTGATGTCGTTCCATTCGTCGAGGAGTTCAGGCGACTGGGATAGGTCAGCCCCAATCAAGTCGGGGTGGCGGGCTTGAAAAATCAAATCGGTCAGTTGCCACGGATCGGTAAAGCCCGCCTGCACCGCCATGACGATGGTCTTGAGTTCCTCACGGGTTCGGCGCTGCGTCTGCGGGTCGCTTCCCAACGCCTGCTCAAGGCGCGTCTCAAAGGCTGTCTTACCGACCGAACGGCTTGTTGCAGGCTGCCTCAGGAGCGCATCCGGTCGAATCCGTGTCGGGTCAGTACGTTGAATGGTCTGATCGTTGGCCATGCGCTGATCCCGTCGTCATGAACTTCTGGGGCGCACCGCGAGCTAGATGCACCCTATCCTTGGTTATCGGTTGAAGGCACGGAATGTTGCGCCGTCCCCGTTTGTAGACTCCGTGACGAGACATACGCGACGCGGCGGCTGCCTCATGGTAGCCTGTCGCGGCTTTCTTAGCCCAACAACTGCATATGTCTGAGAGGAGTAAAACCAACATGCGAAACGCTTGGGTGCGTTATGCCCTGTGTTTGTGGGCGGTACTGGCGCTGCTGCAAACGGCGACCACAGCGCGGTTGCTCGACGAGCCGAAAAAACTTCCGGCCGTCGAAGGCGAATATGACATGGAAATCACCGTGACCGGCGCAGGGATTTTTCCGGTTGAGTTGAAGGTGACACGCGATGCTGAAGGCAAGCTTGCGTGTGAATCGAAAGACCAGATCGGCGTGTCCATCACAGGCATTACGGTGGATGAAGAAGGCAACGTCATCCTAAAGGGAAACTACCAAGGGATGGACTTTGAGTTTAAAGGCAAGCTGGAAGGCGAAACGATGAAGGGCGAGTTTGACATTTCCGGCTATGCCGGGACCTGGGTCGCCACACGCAAGAAAAGCGCTACACCGTAGCAGACAACGCAGCGGCGCGCCGACATGAAGCGGCGTCCGGCATTGCGCTAGCCTTTTTCATCTGCTCCCTCGTCGTCGCACGTAGCAGGGGCGCCGTCGCTCGGTTTGGTGTAGGCAGCCGGCGAGGTCGGTTGAAGTGCAAGGCAACGCCGCGAGAACAAAAACTTTGCGCCGGGAAGCAACTGGTTTGCTTGGCTTCACGAAAAGCAGCTGCCATCTGGCTAGAGCAGACAACCGCCCCCTCACTTGTCAACAACACGTCGCCAGATAATCCCCCTTCGGGCGACTAGGCGAGTTGTGTCACCGCGCCGTTGTTGTCGGCCCGAATCGCCGGCCGTTCCTCTTCACCCTGCGCGCCGGACGTACGGACCCGCGTGAACCACGTAAGCACCCAGAGCCAGTACAGGCAGCTTCACAGTGACCTCTTACGGTGGCCTTGCTCGGGCCAGCTGCGGTTGTCGACGATGAACGCCCTCGTCGGCTTTACCGTCCGCAACCGGCGGTCTGCCGGGCCAGCTCAGCGAACAAGCGTGTCATCTCACCCATGCGGGCGAAACGCTCGTCCTGTGTAAATCCTTTGACATAGCGAAAGTAGATCTGCTGGACGATGACGGCGACCTTGAAATATGCGAACGTCTGGTGCCAGCGCATCTCGCGCAGATCGCGTCCACTGACTTCGGCGTAGCGCGCCAGTAGTTCCGCCCGCGTCAAGTTGCCGGGTAGCGCCGTCAATCCAAAGCTCATCGCGTGAACCTCCGGTGGGTCGTCCGGCTCCACCCAGTAAGCCAGCGTCGTCGCCACGTCCGTCAGCGGGTCGCCCACCGTCGCCATTTCCCAGTCAAGGACAGCACGCAGTTGCGTGATGTCAGTTGGGTCAAGCATCACGTTGTCGTACTTATAATCGTTGTGAATAAGCGTTGCGGCGCTGTCTTCGGGGATGTGTGCCGTCACCCAAGCAATGACGCTTTCAACGGCCGGCAGGTCGTCAGTTTGTGCGGCACGGTAGCGTTTGACCCAACCCTCGACCTGCCGCCGAACATACCCTGCGCCACGGTAGAGGCCGGTTAGCCCGGCCGCTTCGACATCCACTGCATGAAGGTGGGCGAGGTTGTCAATGAAGTTGATTGAAAGTCGGCGCATGACGTCGGCGTCCAGCGCCAGACCCTCCGGCGGCTGGCTTCGCAGAATGACGCCACGCACCCGTTCCATCACGTAAAATGACGCGCCGAAAGGTGACGCCTCTGCTGGGACATAGCACACTGGGCGCGGAACACGCCCATAGACCGGATATAAGCCTGACAAAACGCGAAACTCACGGTACATGTCGTGTCCGGCCTTGATGTGCTCCGCGCCAAACGGCGGTCGCCGCAAAACGTACTCACGGTCACCGCTCGTTATAGCGTACGTTAGATTGGAATGCCCGGCCGGGAACTGTTCGATGACGAGGGGAGCGGTCAAGTCGGGCAGACGATCTTTTAGACAAGTAAACAGCGCGCCGGCGTCGAGCATCTCGCCGGGGCGCGGTGGGCGTGGAGCGTCAAGGATGGCGGTGGTCATGGCGTGGTGAGTGATTTCGGTTTGGTTTGACGGCGTAGGCTTGTGTACCGTCGGCGGGGAAACGTTATGACTTCGGCGAAAGCTTTCGTGTCTTCACCGGCTTTGTATCACCTACCGCCGACAACACCAAACATTAGCTCAACGCCGTTTGTGGCGGTGTACGGTAACGTTGGGTTCCGGTTTTGTAGTCCGTCTTGGCGTTTTATCCTGGACAACCCGCGCGCCACTTAGAAAAACTTGTTCCCCGGAAAAACTCTTAGAAACTTGGCGTCCATGGTCTCACGTCGCACATTTCTTTCCACCCTGTGGCTGGCGGCTGTCGCTGGCATGTCGGCGGCGGCTGTGCATAAATTTCACGCCAGCTTCACGACGATTGAGTACAACGCGAATAGCGGCTCTCTTGAGGTCTTGTTGCGCGTCTTCAGCGACGACCTTGAAAGCGCCCTTAGCCGCAAGGCGCGACGGCGCATTGAACTTGACCGGACGCCTAACATTGCCGAGTTGGTGGGTGACTACGTGCGGGAGCGGTTCAAACTCCGTCGCATGACGGGTGACGCTCTGCGCCTCCTCTGGGTCGGCATGGAGCAACGGGTGGATATGACATGGATCTATGTCGAAGCGCCCGCCCCAGCCGGCCTCACCGATGTTGAAGCGCTGGTGACCATCTTTTTTGAGTTGTTCCGCGATCAGAAAAACAACGTCTCCAGCAAAGATCACCGGGGCAAACGCCACGACATCTTGTTCCGTCCTGGTGAAAACATCTTCAAGCCGCTGATCCCGCTCTCATGACGACGCTCTTTGACTTCACTCGGCCGGAAAGCGTCGCCGAGTGGTTCCCGATTGGCGACGGCGTAATGGGCGGATGTTCGGTCGGGCGGCTGCGCCCGACCGGCGATGGCGCAGCCGTCTTTGAAGGCGTTGTTTCCCTCGCCAACAACGGGGGGTTCGCATCGGTGCGGTCGCGGCCGCTTCCACAACGACTTCCGGTGGATGCGGTGTTGGTCATCGAATGCTGGGGTGACGGCAAAACCTACAAGCTCACAGCGCGGACGGACACTGCCTTTGACGGCGTCGCCTACCAAGCGACCTTTTCGCCCCCGACCGCTGACTGGGTACAGTACACGTTCAGCGCGGCGGATTTCGTCCCGACATTTCGCGGGCGCGTTGTTCCTGCGCCGCCTCTTCAGCCGGCTGCGATCGTCACGCTTGGCTTGATGATCGCCGGTAAGCAGGCCGGCCCCTTCGCCCTCTGGCTGCGGCGCATCGGCGTCGTCGGGTCGGGGCCAGCCTGAAATCGTTTTCCAGAGAAGCCGCTCCAAAATCCGCAGGAAAACACGCAACATCGGTTCCGCGCCGCCGATAACAAAGGCGAAGGCCGAAGAGCCGAAATCTTTCCCGTTTCCGGCGGAATGGAGAATCGACTATGGCGCGGATAAACGGCGTCACACGGACACCTGCTCCCCCTTCAAACGTCACGACCAGTTCGCAGCACCTCATTCGGCGGGGCGAAACCCTCTCCGGCATTGCGCAGCGATACGGCACGACCGTGGACGCGCTCATGCGCGCTAACCGGCAGATCAAAAATCCCGATCTGATCTACGCTGGGCAGACGCTGACCATTCCTACGACGCGCAACGCAACAGCGCCCAATCAGGGCAACAGCCGGTACGTCGTGCGCAGCGGCGACACGCTTTCCGACATCGCCGCTCGCAAGGGCATTGAGTTGTCGCGTTTGGTCAAAGCCAATCTTCAGATTCGGAACCCCGACCTCATCTTTCCGGGCCAGGTGATCAACATTCCCAGCCGCCGGACGACAACTACGCCGCCCCCGGCGGCGACGCCGACGCGGCCGACGCCGCCTCCGGCGCAGTCACCCGTCACACGCCAGCCTGCGCCGTCGCGCCCGACGCCGCCGCGCGTTGACGCTACGACCCCGGTCGGCTCGATTCCGCGCACCGGCAACGCCTTTATTGACTCCATCGCCGCTGACGCCATACGCAGCCAGCGGGCAACTGGCGTTCCAGCCTCTGTCACTATTGCTCAAGCGATTCTAGAAAGCGGCTGGGGACGCTCCGCGCTGACGCGGCAGGCAAACAACTACTTCGGCATCAAGGGGGTAGGGCCGGCCGGCTCGGTCACTATGCGGACGCGCGAAGTCATCAATGGCCGTGAAGTCTACGTCAACGCGCAATTCCGCAAATACAACTCGGCGGCGGAATCCTTCGCTGACCACGCACAGTTCTTCATTCGCAACCCGCGTTACGCTACGGCGATGCGGCATACCAACGACCCATGGCGATTTGCGGCGGAAATTCACAAGGCCGGATACGCGACCGACCCGAACTACACACAGCTCCTGCACCGCATCATGCGGCAGTATGACCTAACACGCTTTGACGCCATCGCCCGTAACGGTGCCGCCGCCCCAACACAGCCGACGCCGGGGCCATCCAACCCGCCGATGGCTGGCATGCGCGAACACCGCGTCCGCATTGGCGACACGCTGTCCGGCATCGCCCGGCAATACGGCACAACCGTATCGGCGCTTCAGCGCGCCAACCCAAGCATCACCGACCCGAATCGCATCTATCCAGGACAGCGGATTATGATCCCCAGCGGCGGCGATGCTCCGACGCCAATGCAGCCGACGCTTCCCGGAGTGCCAGCCGCGCCTAGAACAGGTCTGCCAAGGACGGAAGGGATGACCAACGCCCAGAAGTTTGCTTTGTACGCCGACTATGTTCAGCGGTTTGGTTCGGACAAAGCCAAGGCCGACTTAGCCGCCGGCCGAGTGGTCATCCTCGGACTGCGGACGGAAACCAACACCCGCACCAACAACGGCCAAGGAGCATACGACGACCGAATTGTCACTTTGCGCAAGCTACCTAATGGGCAGTTCCAAGTAACGGAACTGCGCGCCAATACCGAGCCGGGTAGCCAGTATGAAGACGGCTGGTCAGGTCGGACACGCCAGCGGATGGGCGTGGACAGCAACGGTGACGGCCGACTGGATTTGGGGCGCTTGGTGGACGGGACGCACGAATACATGCGCGCCAACGCCGGCCCTGACTTCGGCCCGACCCAACCCGACGGCAACAACATCCTCATGCCGACGACAAGCCGCCCCGTCGTGCGTGACACCAACCATGACGGCCGCTTTGACGAACGCGACCGCAATCGGCACAGCTTTGAAGGCAGAACGATGTACTTCCATCGCGGCGGGGTGAACAATCCGTACTCGGCCGGCTGCCAGACCATGCCGCAAAGCGAGTTCAACCGGTTCTGGGACTCACTTGGCGATCAACAGCGATTTCAGTACGTTTTGGTCACAGTCGGCTAAGCGCCAAAAAGCCTTGGCTTGAGGCCACAACAACGAAAGGATCAGCAACGATGAGCGGACAGATTGGCGGCGTTTCCGCCGGTGTTCCTTCAACCAGCACACCACACCAGCCGACCGGCTCACAGGTTGGGGCAGGCGGTAGGTCGTTTGAGTCGGTGCTGCAGCAAATGGCGGAGCAACCGGTCAACATTTTGCAGCAGGGCAGCGGCGTTTCTGGCGTCACGCTTGAACAGCTCCGCGCCGACCTCATCAAGCGTTACACTGACCCCAATGCAGGGGACTTCGGTTTACAGTTCGACGATGTGCGGCTTCGTCTTTCCGCCCTCCGGGACGGCATTCACGGGATGTCGCCCAACCAACGCCCGGCGGACATCCTAGCGCGGTTTTCTCAGGTGGAAGATCAATGGAAGCAGATTGAGGCGATGCTCAACTCCGACCACGAACTGTCGAAGGGTGAGCTGCTGGCGTTGCAGGCGCGTATGTATCAGCTTACGCAGAACATCGAGATTTTGAGCAAGGTCGTGGATCAAGTCACCAGCGGCATCAAAACCATTCTCCAAACTAATCTGTAGCGCCAGCCGGCTGCGTCCGCCCGACCAGTCGGTAAGTTGACAGGGGACTTGAAACCATTACAATCGGTCGCAGCCGGGCTTGTTCGTTCGGCTGCGACTGGCGCTGTCCCGAGCCGGTTTTGATGGAAAGCTGTGTCGCGCGCATACGCCGCGTTACACGCTTATCAACCCCACCACACATTCGACACGAAGGGCATTGTGCCGATGAAGCAACACCGCAAATCACGCAGAGGTGGCAACCACAACGGCAACCAGCACAGCAACGTCGCTAAGAATGCCAAAGGTAAACGTGGAGGGCAGGCAAATCAGAGCAACGGACTGCCACAGTACGCTGACGAGGTTTATGAGTCGGCTGTTGTGCCTCAGTCACCGGCCGAATTAGAAGCCTACTTGGCAACTCAAATGCGGTTATTGATCCACGCACGACAGGAGCAAGAACGCGCATTGCGTCAAATTCGGACACTAGGTGAGCAACTCGCCCACGAGGGCCATACGCCTCAGATTCAGGAGCAGTACTCACAAGCCGTTGCGCTCTGGCAGGCGTCGCGTCGCAATGGCGTAAGCGCCCGCCAGAAGTTGCTGTTTGCCATGTCTGAAAAGCTCATGATTGACACCAACACGCCATGACTAACGCCGGGGCGCCGTCGCCAGTTGCACTCGAAGCAACGCTGGTTCATCGCATCCACGAACTGGCGCGCGCCCTTGGTGTGGCTTCTGACTCGTTTTTGTTCAACGACTTCGCCACGGCGGACGCCGATCTTTTGCACCAGATTGTAGACGGCTTGACGTTGGCTTTTGTGACACACTGCTACCATCACCACCCACGCGGTGAAAACGTATACGAATTGATGGCCTTAGAGGAACAGACGCCGCCTAACACCCCAGAAGCCGCCGCGCTTGAAGCCCGCATTGAAGAGGCCGCCGCCGCGCAGATTCCCTTCGTGGTCAGCGTCAATCGGCTGCTGGAGGACTACTACCGTATCCGTCGCAGCCTTGATGAACTTCTCGCCGCCGGTTGAGGATAAGTCCACCTCTACCTGCTTGACCCTGCTCAAGTCTCGCGGAGGCGCACAGAGCGAGGGCCTTGGCCAACCAGCACCGCCACGACGAGGCAGACGCCAGCGGCGCTACATAAGGTCTAAGGCGTCCTGATGCCAGCATCAACTCAGGGCTAGCCTGTAGGCATAACGCATCCAGCTGTTTCCCAAGAGGCGATGGCTCTGCGCGCTATAAACTCGGATCGCAGACAGCCTGCACAGCGGGCAGTGCGACTTCAATCCAAAAACAGGCGGCGCATCGCCGAAGCTAGGAAAGCAACATGCTTCGTGTTGGGTTGACGGGCGGTATTGCTGTCGGTAAGTCATTTGTATCGTCAGTTCTGGCCGAGCTTGGCTGCCATGTTTTCGACGCTGACAAAATCGCGCGCGCCGTCGTTCAGCCCGGCACTTCAGCGCTGGCGGAGATTGTCGCCGCGTTCGGCCAGTCCGTTCTGGCGCCCGACGGGACGCTCGACCGTGC
The DNA here is from genome assembly GCA_025057975.1 of Chloracidobacterium sp. Taxonomy (NCBI): domain Bacteria; kingdom Pseudomonadati; phylum Acidobacteriota; class Blastocatellia; order Chloracidobacteriales; family Chloracidobacteriaceae; genus Chloracidobacterium; species Chloracidobacterium sp. The sequence continues at coordinate 144,847 of JANWUV010000004.1, read as the reverse complement.
ACGGCTCGGCAGCCTTGTTTTTGCGGATGCGGAGGCGCGCGCGCGCCTCAATGCAATTGTCCACCCGCGCGTCCATGCCGAGCAAGATCGGCTGTTGCGTGAAGTCGAGGCGCGCGATCCCCACGGCATCGCTGTTGTAGACGCGGCGCTGCTCATTGAGTCTGGCGGCTACCGGCGCTTTGACGTAGTAGTGGTTGTGTGGTGTCGGCCTGATATTCAACTTGCACGGTTGATGGCGCGCAATGCGCTGTCGCGCGAAGAAGCCGAACGCCGTATCGCCGCGCAAATGTCGTCAGACGAAAAACGGCGCTACGCCGATTTTGAGATTGATACGTCAGAAGGGTTTGAGCCAACGCGACGGCAGGTCCTCGCCCTCTACGCCGAACTGCGCGCGCGGGCAGAGCGATAGGCGGACTACCTTTGACAGCGGCACGGGTTTTGCCCCGCGGTTGGCGCGAGGCGTGCGACTGCACCTGAAGACGTCTCCATTGACAAGCAAACAAAAGGCGACAGAGGAGACGGAGGACTTGAGTGCTCGGTGGACGGTTTACACAAGTGAACAAAATGGCGCGCGGCGGGATTGCGCGACTTTTCGGCGACTGACCCTCGCCCGCCGCCGCTGGATGAACTGGGCAGCCCGATGGCGGTTGCCCGGCTTGCTCATAAATCAAGGACGGCTCTACAGCCGTCCTCTTTCTTTGTTGGCTCGCCGTGGACGGCTGATGCGCCGACAAACCCGGTACGGCTTCGGATTCGAGTTCTCCGCAAGGTAAACTTAGCGTACCGTAAGCTGGGCTTTAGATGACGCCTATGGATTGTTCCTCGGAAGCGACCTGTCGAAAAACTGCCGCCGATGCGGCCCACGCCGCCCGCGTGCAGTTGACCGCTGTCCGGCGCATCGTTGTCAAAGTCGGCAGCAACGTTCTCGTCGAACCCAAAACCGGTCTTGTCGAACCTGTCCTCCGCCAGCTGGTCGAGCAGTGCGCCGCCGCTCGGGACGCCGGCCGAACACTGGTTCTGGTGTCGTCCGGCGCGGTCGCTTGCGGGATGACCCAACTGCAAGCGCGCCGCCTCCCGCTCGGCAAGGATTTGTCCTTCAAGCAGGCGGCGGCGGCGATTGGACAACCGCTGCTGATGCGCTACTACGAGCAGGCGTTTGCGCCGACACCGGTGGCGCAAGTGCTTTTGACTTACGACGACGCGCGCGACCGCGAACGGTTTCTCAATGCCCGTCACACCCTGCGCACCCTACTGGCGCTGGGCATCGTCCCAATCATCAATGAAAACGACACGGTGGCGACGGCGGAGATTAAGTTTGGCGACAACGACTTTTTGAGCGCGCTGGTGGCGAACATCGTGGACGCCGACCTGCTGGTGCTGCTGTCGGATGTGGACGGCCTTTTTGACCGCGATCCAAAACGCCACCCGGATGCGCGACGACTATCTTTCGTCCCGGAAGTGGACGCGGCGACGCTGGCGCTAGCGTCGTCGGGGACAAGCGTGTTTGGGACGGGTGGAATGCAATCCAAGCTGACTGCCGCCCAGACAGCGGCGCGCTTTGGCGTGACGACGGTCATCGTCAACGGTCGTACACCTGATGTTCTCCGGCGGGTTCTTGCTGGTGACGACGTAGGGACACTGTTTGCGCCGGCTGCCGCCGCACTTGGCGGGCGCAAGCGGTGGATCGCCGCGCTGCGTCCGCAGGGAGCACTGACTTTGGATGCAGGCGCGGTGCGGGCTGTGGTGACGCAGGGGAAGAGTGTGTTGCCGTCGGGGATTGTTCGTGTCGAGGGAAAGTTCGCGGCTGGGGATGTCGTCGCGTGTCGGGACGAGCAGGGACGCGAATTTGCCCGTGGGCTGTCAAGCTACAGCGCGAGCGAGATTGAGGCAATTCGCGGACTAAAGTCGTCGGAAATCGCGCAGCGGTTAGGTTTCCGCGCTCACGACGAAGTCATCCACCGCGATGACTTGGCGCTGACTGGTGAGCGTTAGCGTAACTTGCCGAGCAAGGGGGGCGGCAGCCCGCTATCGGAGTGCAGCAAGCCGCCCTACTCATGGCCCAACCTATCTGGGACGTACTGGGTAACTTTGTAGGACAGCGCTGCGCCGCCTGTCCCAAGTTGACAGCGCGCTACCGACCCATCCAGCCGCCGTCCACCACCAGCACGTGGCCGTGTACATAATCGCTCGCCGCCGACGCCAAATACACCGCCGCACCCGCCAAATCGGACGGCCGTCCCCAGCGGTCGGCCGGAATGCGCTCCGTAATCTGGCGATACCGCACCGGGTCTTCCCGCAACGGACGGGTGCTCTCCACCTCAAAGTAGCCCGGCGAAATGGCGTTGACGTTCACGCCGCGCGCCGCCCACTCGTTGGCCAACGACTTCGTCAACTGGACGACGCCGCCCTTTGACGCAGCGAACGCCGGCGCCTGCCAGCCGCCCTGAAACGCCAGCAGTGAAGCGATGTTGATGATCTTGCCCGACCCCCGCGCCAGCATGTCCCGCGCCACCATTTGCGACAGACGAAACACCGTCGTCAGATTGATGTCCAGAATGAAATCCCAGTCCTCGTCGCTGAGTTCAACGGCCGCGCCGCGCCGAATCGTACTGGCGTTGTTGACCAAAATATCTATCCGCCCAAAGTGCGCCATGGTGGTCGCTACGATGTGGCCATGGAAGGCGCGGTCGTAGAGGTCGCCCGTCACCGCCAACGCCCGCCGCCCCATCGCGCGAATCTGCTCGCATAACGCCTCCGGCGCGCGCGCCGAGCTATGACACGCCACGTCCGCGCCGGCTTCGGCCAGCGCCAGTGCAATCGCCGTACCGATTTCGGAAAGCGCCCCCGTCACCAGCGCCACCTTGCCGTCGAGACGAAACAAATCCAGTACCACGTCGTGAACCGTCCTTGTTGCTGGGAAATGTCGCGGCAGTCGGCCAGCTTACCGCGTCCGCCGTCCGCCTCACAACGAAAATGACGTTGGCCGTGTGAGTTGAATCCGCTAACGTGCGGCTTCCAGCAAGCTCACTCTCGGCTTTCACTGAACAAGCGCGCGCCGCTCTGAGTCCGACGCGCGCGACACGATGCATGACTGACGTTCGACTGGCGTGGATTGATTACGTTCTGATGGCGATTTACTTCGCCTTCGTGATTGGCATCGGCGTGGCGCTCAAACGCTTCATGCGTTCGAGCACCGACTACTTTCTTTCAGGCCGCGCCATTCCCGCCTGGGTGGCCGGTCTGGCCTTCATTTCAGCCAATCTGGGCGCGCAGGAAGTCATCGGCATGGGCGCGTCGGGCGCGAAGTACGGCATCGCCACCAGCCACTTCTACTGGATCGGCGCAATTCCGGCGATGGTCTTCGTCGGCGTTTTCATGATGCCGTTCTACTACGGCTCGCGGGCGCGCTCCGTACCGGAATACCTCAAGCTGCGCTTCGACGAAAAGACGCGCGCGCTCAACGCGGTTTCGTTCGCCGTCATGACGGTGTTTTCGTCCGGCGTATCGCTTTACGCCATGGGCAAACTCTTCAAGCTGCTGCTCGGCTGGGACGAAGACGCCAGTATGCTGGTCGCGGCCGGCATCGTGCTGGCCTACATTTTCCTCGGCGGGCTGACGAGCGCCATCTACAACGAGGTTTTGCAGTTTTTCCTCATCGTCTTCGGCTTTCTGCCGCTGGCGCTGCTTGGATTGAAAGACGTTGGCGGCTGGACGGGCCTTCAGGCGCGGCTCATGACGCACTCGGTCGCGCAGGGCTACGCGCCGACAGCCTACACACAGTCGTGGGCGTTTATGGGTGACGCGACGCGCAATCCAGTCGGCGTCGAGTGGTTTGGGCTGGCGATGGGATTGGGCTTCGTGCTGTCGTTCGGTTACTGGTGTACGGATTTCCTCGTTGTCCAGCGCGCGATGGCGGCGGACTCCATGACGGCCGCGCGCCGAACGCCGCTCATCGCCGCCATTCCCAAAATGCTGTTTCCCTTTCTGGTCATCCTGCCCGGCATGCTGGCGCTGACCGTCGAGCCGCGCCGCGCCGTCGCGCCAACGGCGGTTGCGGCGGCAAGCGTCGGCATCGTCCCGCCGAAGATGAACGATGCGGGCGAGGTTGTCCGCGATACAAACGGGCGGGCTGTTATTGACTATGACTTGGCGACGCCGGCGATGCTAGCGCACTACTTGCCTCCGGGAATGCTCGGCTTGGGGCTAACCGCTCTGCTGGCGTCGTTTATGTCGGGAATGGCGGGGAACGTGACGGCGTTCAACACGGTCTGGACGTACGACATTTATCAGAGCTACTTCAAGCGCGACGCGAGCGACGCGCACTACCTGTGGATGGGACGCGCGGCGACGGTCGGCGGGATTGCGCTCTCGGTGGCGACAGCCTACGTCGCTGCCGCCTTCAACAACATCATGGACGTTCTCCAGCTTGTCTTCGCCTTTGTCAACGCGCCGCTGTTTGCGACGTTTTTACTCGGTATGTTCTGGAAGCGCGCGACGGGCCACGGAGCGTTCTGGGGGTTGGTCGCCGGGACGCTCGCCGCCGCCCTCCACCACGGCGTCTCCCTGCCGGAAGGCGCCGTCGTCGGCGTCAAAGGCGGTTTTCTGGGCGTTTTGCTGCCACTGTACCGCAGCGAGTTGGCGCAATCCTTCTGGACGGCCATCGTCGCTTGGACGGTGTGCTTCGTCGTCACCATCGCCATCAGCTTGGCGACGCGGCCGCGTCCCGATGAAGAACTCGTCGGACTCGTCTATGCCTTGACGCCGAAACCGACGGAAGATGTCGGCTTCTGGCGACGCCCTGCGACGCTCGCCGTCGGCGTGCTGGCGGCGACCCTGCTCCTCAACCTGATCTTTTTCTGACGCGGAAAGAGGCAATCGCATGAGCAGCGGCATTGGTCTTGACGTGCGCATCCCCATCGGCGTGATGTTCGTGCTGATGGGGCTGGCGCTGGTCGGCTACGGCTGGATGACAAACGGCGTCCCCGGCTTCTACGACAAGTCGCTGGGGATTAACATCAACCTCTGGTGGGGCCTGGCGATGATGCTGTTTGGCGGCGCGCTGCTTGCCCCGGCGTTGCTCAAAAAGCCATGAGTTCACTGTCGTCCGTCCCGCCGGAGCCAACGCTGACCCGGCGCGTCGTGACCAAACCCGACGGCCGGCGGCTGATATTTTACGATTTTGAACCGGCGGACGCGAACCAACCGCCTGCGTCACCGCCGGGTGAGTCTGCGCGTCATGTCGGAACTTCGGTGGAACCCGCTGCTGGGTGAATGGACGATTACAGCGACGCACCGCCAGGAACGCACCTTCTTGCCGCCGGCCGATTACTGCCCGCTGTGTCCGACGCGACCGGGCGCGTTTGAAACCGAGATTCCGACGCCCGCCTTCGACATCGTTGTGTTTGAAAATCGCTTTCCGAGCTTGCAGGCGTCGCCGCCGCCGCCGGCCGTTGACGGTTGCGCGCTTTACCCCGTCCGTCCGGCGCAGGGCGTTTGTGAAGTTGTGGTTTATACCGACCGGCATACAACGACGCTGGCTGAGGAAAGCGTCGAGCGCATTCGGCGGCTCATCCTTGTCTGGAGCGACCGCTTCGCCGAACTTGGCGCACGGGACGATGTGGCGTACGTCTATATTTTCGAGAACAAGGGCGAAGCCATTGGCGTGACGCTGCATCACCCGCACGGTCAAATCTACGCCTATCCGTTCATTCCGCCGCGCATTGCGCGCAAGCTGGCGCAGGCGGAACAGCACTGGAACGCGACCGGACGCGACCTGCTGGGCGACGTACTGGCCGAAGAACAGCGCGACGGCCGGCGCATAGTCTGCGAAAACGAGGCCTTTGTCGTCTTCGTCCCGTTTTTTGCGCGCTATCCGTACGAGACGCTGGTCGTTCCGAAACGACATGTCGCGGCGCTGACGGACTTCGACGCGCGCGAGCGGTGGCGGCTGGCGGAGATTCTGAAGACGCTGCTGGTCGGCTACGACCGGCTGTTCGGCTTTTCGCTGCCGTACATTATGGCGCTGCACCAGCGGCCGACCGACGGCGGCGCGTACCCTTACGTTCGCTTTCACATTGAGTTTTTGCCCCCGCACCGGACGGCGAACAAGCTCAAGTACTTGGCGGGGAGTGAAAGCGGAGCCGGCGCGTTCATCAATGACACGATTCCCGAAGAAACCGCACCGCGTCTGCGCGCTTGCTGCGAAGGCGCCTAGTGCTCTCGCGCTGGCGCGGTGTTTGTCGTCAGCGTAGCGTCCGTTTTTCAGGCGGCCTCAGTAAATCAGAGGGTTCGTCTTCCGAGGCGATTCAAAGACCGCTTACCGCACCTTGAAGACACGGTTGGCATGCCGGACAAGCGCTTCCATGTGGTTGACGTAGGCTTCCAGCGCCGCCCGCCCAGCGTCTGTAAGTTGGTAGGTTGTATGTGGCGTTCGTCCGCGAAACCGCTTTTCGCAGGTCAAGTAGGCGGCTTCTTCTAGGCGGCGCAGGTGGACGCTCAGGTTACCGTCGGTGGTGGAAAGCAGTCGTTTGAGCTCGACAAAGGACAACCGCTCAACACCGGCCAATGCACACAGCACCCCCAGCCGCACCGGCTCGTGAATGAGCTTATCCACGCTTTCCGACGCAACCTTAGTGGCCGACACCACCACCTTCGGCGTCGCGGACAAAACCTCCGACTTATTTGGTTTGCGTTTAGCCGCCATACTTTCGAGCAATCACTAGCCCAAAACCAAAGTGAAGCGCCCCAAACCCAAGCGCCATCGCCCAGTTCGCCAGCGGAAGGGGGAGAAACAGCGTCACGCCACCCAGCAGGAGAAACGCCAATCCCAGTAGCGGGACGACGCGCACCGAGAACGCACCGCCGGCCATGACTCCCGTACCGTAGAGTAACAACCACATACCGGGCAAGACATCGTATGCGCCGTGCTGAACCAGCACGATGGACAGCAAGCCGCCGACCGCCAGCGGCGGAACGAAGGCGAAGAAAAACCGCCGCGCCGCCGCCGAAGCGAGCGAATGATCCTGCCGCCGCGCCTTGCGCCACATCGCAGCAGAGCCAATCGTGAGCGCCAGGATGGCTTCGCCTATCCAGACGAGCAGCCACCGCCGGAGCGTTGGTTGGGCGGCGGCAGCCGCGGCCGCCGCGCATGCCGTCAGGCCAACGACCGCCATACCCCAGCCTGGCACAGCCGTAAACAGCGCAGCCCGCTCCATAGTTTCACGGATGAAGCGCAGGTTCGCCTCGGCGCGCTCGTGAAGCGCCACAGGCGGGCTGCCGTTCCGGAGCGGCACAACGGTCATACGCACTACACCCGGTTTTTCAGAACATCAACGTCCGGTAAACACCGGTGGGCGCTTCTCAAGAAACGCCGTGACACCTTCGCGAAAGTCAGCCGTCGCGGCGCAGGCGGCCTGATGCTCACACTCCGCGTTAAGTTGCGTCGCTAAGTCGGCCGTTTGACTGCTGCGGAGGAGGGCTTTGGTTCGCGCAATGGCTTGCGTCGGCGCGGCGGCGAACTGTTGGGCGCAAAGTTGGACTGCGTTGATGAATTCGGCGTCGGCGACAGTTTGGTGTACCAGCCCGATGGTTTTAGCCTCGCCGGCCGGAACAGTGCGTCCTGTCAGCATTAGATCCGCCGCGCACGCCCAGCCCACAATCCGTGGCAACAGAAACGTGCCGCCGCCGTCAGGCACCAGCCCAATCTTGATAAACGCCTGCGAAAAACTGGCGCTCATCGCTGCAATACGGTAGTCGGCCGCTAACGCCAAGTTCATCCCTAACCCATGCGCCGGGCCGTTGACGGCCGCAATAACCGGCTGGGGTAGTTCATACAGCGCCAACACCATCTGATTGACGCGCTCAATCATCGCCCGTACCGTGTCGGCCGTTGCGTCCGCCCCGGCGGCCAGCATGCCGCGAATGTCGCCGCCGGATGAGAACGCCCGGCCGGCCCCGGTGACAACCACGGCGCGCACGTCGCTGTTCGTCGCCAGTTCAGTGAATGCCGTGGTCAGCTCGTTGATCATAGCCTGGTTTATGGCGTTGAGCGTATCTGGGCGGTTGAGCGTCACCCGCGCAATCGCCCCTTTGATTTCGACAATGATAGCTTCATAGGCCATGCCGGTCGTCCCCCTTGTCCCGCGAAGGTTACTTCCGCCCTACATAGCCCAACTGCCGTCCCCGACACAACCGGCTTCGAGCGCCGTGACTGGCGCTGTTTGGTCGCCTGAACGGCGATCCTCCGCAAACACGCCAAGGTTAGTGGATTGTCGGAAGACCAACTTCCGAAAAAACTTGAGGACGGCGATACGCCGTCCTCTCAAAGTCAAAGTTGCGCGCCGCAAACGACAAATGCGGCGGCCTCTGGGTTTGCCAACAGACGTTTTGGTCAGATTTTTTTCCCTTCGGCGCGCATCCGCTTCAGGACGTACTCGATGCCATACCGATTGATGGTCTTGATAGCCCGCGCCGACAGACGCAGCCGCACCCACCGATTCTCACTCGGCACCCAGAACCGCTGACGCTGCAGGTTTGGTAGGAAACGGCGCTTCGTACGGTTGTTGGCGTGCGAAACATGGTTGCCCGACATGGGGCGCTTCCCGGTTACTTGACAAACTTTCGCCATACCCAGTCACCTCGCTTTTACCCGGCTTCAAAAGTCGGCGTTTATAGCTGAAGTCGGTTGCACCTGCAATCTCAACCATTCGTCCTTCTTTCCACATGTTTGCTAATCCCGCGCCACGCCGGCGCGCGCCTCAATTTGCCGGATGGCGCGATTGGCGGCATTGGCGATCCGCCGGTCACTGCTGCGCAGCAGCGGCTGTAAAACCGGCAGATCGTCGCGCGTTCCAATCCGCTCCATCGCACGCATCATCCGCTCTATTCCGCGCACCCCGGCGCTGCGCAGGTACGGATGCAAATCGGCGCTGCGCGTCAGTGAATACAGATAGGACTCCGCCTGTGCGCCGTGGCGCAGCGAATCAAGTTGACCGACGACCTCCTGTAAAAAATCCGTCCGCCCCAATCGGTACAGGGCAAACGCCTGCGCCAGTCGCACCGACTCGTTTTTTTCCGTCAGGCGGTCGTTCAGCAGACGATCCACATAAGCGGTCGCGCCACAGCGCCCCAGACCCTCGGCCGCAAAACGGCGACGTTCGGGGCTGCGCTGGTTGAGGTTTTCGCTGAAGATGGTTTCGCTCGCCGGATCGCCAATCCGCGCCAGCGCAGCTAGGATGACAGTCTGCTGATCGTCGCCTGGTCGCGCTGCACGGTAGCGTGCCATCAAAGGGGTCACGGCCTCGCGCGTACGCAAGCGGCCGACCGCGTCAATCGCCTGCCGCCGCACGTCGGCGTCCCGGTCGTTGAGATACGGCAGAATATGAATGCCGTACTCCGGCCGCCCCAGCTTGACGAAGACACGGAAAATATCCATACGCAACGCCGGGTCGCCCAGCGCCTCGACCATTGCTGACGCCATCGCATCCGCGCGCAAGACGCCTAGCGCCCGGACGGCCGCGCGGCGGTTGTCAGGATTGGCGTCGTCGCGCATGGTGTCGGCAAGGGCCTGCAGGACTTCTGGCGCGACGACCGTTCCAGCAAGCACCGTGGTCGGCTCGTCCGTTTCGAGAAATGGATTGAAGCGGCTAAGGCCGCGCCGGCGGGCGAACACAAACTCGATGTCATCCTCGATGTAAAACATCAGAAGCGCGCGCAGAGCGGCGCGGCGTACGTCAGCGTCCGGTTCACGCAGCGCGTTCACCAGCGGCGGAATCGCCTCCGGGGCTTTGATTTTGCCGAGCGCCACAGCCGCTGCGGCACGCACGCCCGCGTCCAAATCGTCTTTGAGTGTCGCCAGCAGCGCCGGTACGGCCGCTTGCAAGCGGCGGTTGCCCAGTGCGGCGGCGGCGCGGCGGCGCGTTTGGCGGTCGGGACTCGTCAGGTCGGCTACGTAGCGATCTTGCCCAAGCGCCAGCGGCCACAGACCCAACGTTAGTCCCGTCACCCAGACGGCGAGCAGTGCACGAAGGGAGCGCATAGGCGGCGGATGCTAACGAACTATTGACCGGCTTGCAACGAATGCCCTAGCGTGATGGCTATCCTCCACACTCGTCCCCATCGCACCTATCGCCCTATGACTGAATCACCGTCTGCGGCGACACCCGCCATTCGGACGACGATGCTCCCACGCGACACCAACGCGCTGGGGACGATTTTCGGAGGCGTCATCCTGAGCTACATTGACTTGGCCGGCGCGATTGAAGCCCGGCGCGTCGCCGTTCATCGCTATGTAACGGTCGCCATGCGCGAAGTTGTGTTTGTCGCGCCGGTGTACGTCGGCGATACGGTGAGTTTCTATGCCCGTGTCGAAAAGATTGGGCGCACATCTATCACCGTGCGTGTGACGGTGGACGCCGAACGAATGAATGAGCCGAACCGCGTCGTTCGGGTGACAGAAGCCGATGTGATTTACGTGGCGATGAGCGACGACGGCCGCCCGACCCCCATTTTTCCCGAATCCACCGCCCCGGATTGCGCCACTGTATGACCGACGCACCACAGTCCCAGCCTTCCGTGAACGACCTTGCTCCGCGCGCCGCCAAGCGCAAGCGTACGCCGCTGGTCATCGTCAACACCGGCCACGGCAAGGGCAAAACCACCGCCGCTTTGGGGACGCTCATGCGCGCCGTCGCCCACGGTTTCAAGGTCGTCATGCTGCAATTCATCAAGACGACCAAAGACCCGCGCTTTGGCATTTACGGCGAAATCCAGAGCGCCCAGAAGCTCGGCTTTGAGATTCTCCCGCTCGGCGACGGCTTTACGTGGGACACCAACAACCCGGAGCAGGACCGCCAGACAGCTCGCCGCGCATGGGAGGTTTGTCTGACCAAGCTTCAGTCGCCGGACTACGACATTGTGGCGCTGGATGAGATCACCTACGCCTTCAACTTCGGCTGGCTGACGACCGAAGAAGTCATTGAGGCCATCAAAAATCGTCCGGCGCACATGCACGTCATTCTGACGGGACGGGACGCGCCGCCGGAGATTATCGAGTTCGCCGACTTGGTGACGGAAATGCGCGAGGTCAAACATCCCTTCACAACGCGGCGCGTTGTGGCGCAGGTGGGGATAGAATTTTGATAAGGACGAGGGAAACGCCTCTGCGCGCTCTGCCTCCTTTGCGGCAATAACTCCAGCCTGGGTCGGCTTGAGCATGTAAGCCTTTCTCTGCAGGTCGTTTTATGAGGTCAAGCATTCCTTCACAACTCGGATGCTGACGAGAGCCACAATCCAGACTGTAGCGCAGTTCCACCAACCTGCACTCGCCTTATCTCTGTAGGCGAAGACGCCCGCGCAGTCTCGAAATACTGTTCCATGGCGAAGTGGCACCCGGTTTCTTGTGGAAAACGCGCAGGCGACTTTTCCAGATGGCGGCCGCGCCGCCTCTGACGCAAAAACATAGCGGCAAGCTTGCCGTACGCTCTCCCACCTTCAACTTGATGTTTCATTCGGAGTGCGTGCGCCGACATCGTTTGGCAAACGCTGCGTTTTTATTTGAGATGCGCCGCAGCGCGCCATTCCATTATTGCTCTTGAGGTCTTTGCTATGACCATCACACTTGAAAAGCTCCGGCACGCTGTCAACTACGCCACCGCTTTCCGTTGCCGCCTCAAACTGCAACCCGCCGGCGGCCCTGGTACGAAAGTGTTTCCGCCGACCTACGAAGGCGGGCTGTACGCGCTTGAAGAACGCCGCCTGCCCGACTACCCCGCCCCCGTCCGGTGCGTCTTGATGGATTCCGTCCAATCGCAGGCGAATCGCATGGAGGAGGCGCTCCAGCAAGCCTTCGACGCTGGACGCCTTGTCCTGCCGGTCATCGAGGTGGACTTCACACCGTACTTCCCCGGCGACGACCAACCCGAACCCCTGCGCCTGCTTGAACCCATCGGCAAGATTACCTCGTTGCAAACGCCGCATCGCGTCGTGGACGCCATTCTCCGTGACAGCGTTGTCGCCGAAGACGGCAAGCCGTTTCGCAGCGCCAATGTCAAGCGAGAATCCACCTACGGCAAGCGGCTGCGCGAAGCTTCCGCCCACAATGCGACGCCGTTGTTTGAGCTGTGCCCGACGGCGCTGCTGTTCGGCATGTGGGATTCGACCGGGCCGAAGGGTGGCTTGGGGGCGAAGTTTGAACGGGCGTTGGTCAGCGAAATTGTCGGCGTCAACGCTGTGCTGGGCGCGAAAACGAGCAGCCGGATTGATCCGCTTGGGATTCAGCTCAAGGCAGGGCCGCTCTACCGCGCAGCGCAGGAAGTCGCTCCCGGCTGGACGCTCGACCCGGCGCAGGCTGTCAAAGAAAAGGGTAAACCTGTCACGCTGGGCGAGGATGGGCGACCGTCGGAAGCCAATCACGGCAACGTTACGCCGACGATCTCAACACGCGACCGGAACGGCGAATACCTTGGCGGCGGCGTGACGATTGACTTCGCCGAACAAACCATCGTCTTGTCGCTGCCCGCTCTGCGGCGCTTGCGCTTTCCAGTCAACGGCCGCCATGACGCGCAGGTTGACGCCGCCGCCCGGACGGTTCTGACCGCGCTGGGGCTGTGCGCGGCTGTTTTGGCGGACGATGCCGGCCTTGATTTGCGCTCGCGTTGTTTGCTCTGGCCGACCGAGCCGCTGCGCTGGGAATTGCTCGGCAAGCCCGGCGAGGTTGAGCGCGACCTAACGCTTGACGCCGACACAGCCGTGGCGCTTTTCAGCGAAGCCGTCGCCGAGGCCAAGCGGTTGGGGCTGCCATGGCTTGAGCAACCGCTTCAACTGCGACCGACGACGGAACTCGTCAAGCTGGTCGTCAACAGCCAGTGGTTGGCGCAGAGCCAGACGGATGCCAAGCAGGAAGAATGAAGTACGGGAAGAAGTGAGGAAATCCGCCCAACCGCAGAGGACGCGGAGGACGCGCAGAACACAGAGCCATTCTCTCGTTGGGAGATGAGTCGTCATGACAGAAACGTTCACCATCGCTTGGCGTTACTTGACCGGCTACGCGCGGGCGACCGACGCGGCAAACCGTGAGGCGGCTGAGTGGCCGCCACACCCGGCGCGCGTTTGGTTGGCGCTGGCGGCGGCTTTTTTTGAGACTGGCGAAGACCCGCAGGAAGGCGCGGCGCTGGAGTGGCTGACGACGCTCCCCGATCCACAGCTCTGGCTGCCTGCCGACGCAGGCGGCCGCCGACGAGTGACGACCGCCTACGTACCAATCAACGACCGGGTGGAGGGCACGGCGCTGCTTCAATCTGTCCCGCTGGCGCGCAGCAAGCAGCCGCGCGTCTTCCCGACGGTCTGGGTTGGTGACGCGCCGTGTTTTCTCCACTGGCCCGAAGCGCCAAAGAGCGCCATTTACGCTGACGCGCTGGCGCGGCTCTGCGCCAAGGTGACGCGGCTAGGGCATTCGGCGTCACTTGTCCAGATGTGGACGCCAACCGCGCCGCCGCATCTCGCAGACGGCTTTGTGTGCTGGCTGCCAGAGCCCGATGACGCTGATGGGCGTCCTGCGCCGTCTGGCTTGGCCGACGGCCGACTCCGCCGCATCCGCAACGGCCCCTCGCTTGACCGTTTGCGCGACACGTTTCAGGCCGGCCGCCGTCCCACCGTTGGACTAGCGACCGATTACGTTGTGCAACGCGCCGCCGTAGGCATGTCGCCGCCGGAGAAGACCGAGGCTTTCGACCAGGATGTGCTCGTGCTCGCGCAAACTGACGGCCCCGCCCTGCCGGTGACGGCCGCACTGATGGTCACACAGGCGCTCCGGGCGACGCTTCTGAGCCGTTGTCCACAGCCGCCTCCGGCGTGGCTGAGCGGCCATGACCCTGACGGGAAACCGCTGACCAACGGACGCCGCCACATCGCTCTGCTGCCGCTGCCGTTTGTCGGACGCGAACACGCCGACGGTCGTCTGCTAGGAGTAGCGTTGGCCTTTCCACCGGATGTGCCGCGCCGCGAACGCGGTCGGGCGCTGGCGCCGGTGCTTGTTGACGCGGAAGGGCAGCCGGCTGAGGTCGCCCTCAAGCTGGGCCGGCTTGGCGTCTGGACGCTACGCAAACGTGCTTGGGACGACGCCCGCGCCACGCTCCGCCCAGAGACGTGGACGGCCGCGCCGCGCGGCGCGACAACGTGGGCGAGCGTCACGCCCGTTGTGCTGGATCGTTTTCCCAAGGCGCACTTGGTCAAGGAGCGGGCGGCGTGGGAAATGGAAGTCGGCGCACTGATCTTTGAAGCTTGTCGCCACGCCGGACTGCCCGAACCGGTCGAGATTGACTTTGGCGCAACCAGTTGGCAGCGCGGGACGCCGCGCGCCGTCGCCAAGGCCCGTCCATTGCGCGGCCAACCGAACGCGCCGACAACGCAGGCGCGACTCGGCGACGGCTTTCCGCCCTACTTCGCCAAAGGCGCGAACGCCCCGAAGCCACAGCTTCATGTCTTCCTGCGCTTCGCCGGGCCGGTCGTCGGCCCCGTTCTGCTCGGCGCGGGACGGTTTATGGGCTATGGCTTGTTCAAGCCGCTCCAAAGATGAGAAAGCGCCTCTGCGTGCTCTCCGTGTCTTCTGCGGTTGGGAAGGGAGGAAGCATGGACTCGCTTGTGACGCTGAATGACTTTGAGACGTTTTTTCAGGAAGCGCATGGCGTACCGCCCTATCCGTGGCAGAGTCGGCTGGCGGCGCAGGTTGTCGCCGGAACGTGGCCGGAGGTGATTGACGTGCCGACCGGCGCGGGGAAAACGGCGACGCTTGACATTGCGGTCTTTGCGCTCGCCTGTCAGGCGGCGCTGCCGCCGGCGGAGCGAACGGCGCCGCGCCGCGTCTTCTTCTGCGTCAACCGGCGCGTCATTGTGGACGCCGCCTACCAGCGCGCATTGCGTCTGGCGGAGCGATTGCTGGAAGCCGAACGCCGCCCGGCGCAGCATCCGACGTTGGCGCGGGTGGCCGCCGCTTTGCGCACGCTGTCCACGCTGCGGCCGGAGAGCGCGCCGCCGCTGGATGTTCTGGAACTACGCGGCGGTCTTTATCGCGATAACCGTTGGGCGCGTTCCGCGACGCACCCGCTCGTGGTGTGTACGACGGTTGACCAGTTCGGCTCGCGGCTGCTATTTCGCGGCTACGGCGTCTCGGACACAGCTGCGCCGATTCAGGCCGGACTGGCCGCCTACGACAGCCTTGTCTTGCTGGATGAAGCGCACATGAGCCGGCCGTTTCTCCAAACGCTCGCCGCCGTCCGCGACTACCTTGACCCGACGCGCTGGGCGGAGCAGGCAATTGGCGTACCCCCGTTGCAGGTTGTGCCAATGACGGCCACGCCGCCGGAGGGCGTCGGCAGTCGTCGCTTCAGCCTTGACGCCGCAGACCGCGCTGCGCCGCGTTTGCATCGCGCGCTGACGGCCGCCAAGCCGGCGAAGCTCAAGCTGGTCGCCGACATGCCGAAGGCCGTTGTCGCGGAAGCCAAGGCGTTGCTCGAAATGTTCCGTCAGGACGCCGACCTGCCCTTGTACGCCGCCGCTCCGCCGGCGTCGGCGGCGATTGGCGTCATTGTCAATCGGGTGGCCACAGCGCGCGCGGTTGAGGAGGCCCTCCGCAAGGCGTTTCCCGACGCGGTGGTTGAACTCGTCATCGGCGCGATGCGCCCGTACGACCGTGACGCACAACAGGCGCGGTTGGCGGCGCTGGTTGGTCCCGACCGTCCCGACCGCAGCGCGGCTTTGAGCTTTGTCGTCTCGACGCAGTGCCTTGAGGTCGGCGCGGATTATGATTTTGACGCGCTCATCACAGAATGCGCCGCCTTGGACGCCTTGCGGCAACGCTTCGGGCGACTTAACCGGCGTGGGCGTCCCATTCGCGCGCAGGCGGTCATCCTGATGGATGAAAAGGCTGTCGAGCCGAAAAAGCCCGATCCAATCTACGGCGACGCCCTGCCGAAAACTTGGGCGTGGTTACAGCAGGTTGCCGTGGCGGGCGAGGTGGATTTCGGGGTTGACGCTTTTGACGCGCTTCTTGCGCGTCATGGCGAAGCGGGATGCCTGCCGTCCGACTGTCTGGGCCCGACGGCGCGACGCGAAGCGGCGGCGTTGCTCCCAGCGCACCTTGACCTGCTGTGTCAAACCAGCCCGCGTCCGGCGCTTGATCCTCAAGTAGCGCTGTTGCTGCACGGGCCGCAGCCCGGCGAGCCTGACGTACAGGTGTGCTGGCGGGCTGACCTTGACGCCTTTTCGCTTGATACATGGAGCGAGGTGGTTTCCCTACTACCGCCGACAGCCGCCGAGTGTATGACCGTCCCGTTGTCACGTCTTCGGCGGTGGCTGACGGGCGATGATCGGTCAAAGGATGTCAGCGGCGACCTGCTGGGCGGCGGGGAAGAGGCGGCCGATGCGAAACCCGCGGAGAAAGCGCCGCCGGTGTTGGAAGCCCGACGCGGGTTGCTCTGGCGCGGACTGGAAGACAACGCCGTATTGACTTCGGCTGACGACCTGCGACCCGGCGATACGCTGGTGTTGCCGGTCGGCGCGGGCGGCTGGGACGCGCTGGGCCACGTACCGGCCAACGCGCCGCGCGATGTCGCGGAACCGGCGGCCGTCCAAGCCCGCGATCGCGCCGTCGTGCGGCTTCACCCGAGTTTGACCGCCGGCTGGCCGCCGTCGCCCACGCTGACGGCGCTGTTTGAACGCATCGCCGACCCTGAAGCGACGCTCAACCTTGAGGATTGGCGTACGGCGCTGCGCGCCGTGGCGGATGAACTTGAGTCCGGCTTGCCGCAGGCGGCGCCGCAGCGACCGGCGGAATGTTCGTTGCTGACGGCGAATCTCAGGCGGCTGGCTGATCCGACGCTGGGGATCATCCGCGCGCCCTACCCGGACGGGCTGGGGTACGTCCTTGTGACGCGAAAGCGGCTGGGGACGGCGGTGGAGTGGGCGACGCTGCTGGCGGACGACGGTGAGGATGAGCGTTCGTTTTTGGCGAGCGACGCGCCGGTGACGCTGGCGGCGCACAGTCGGCATGTCCGCGATGAAATTCAGCGGACGGCGCGAGCGCTGCCGCTGACGATTCGGGAAGAGGTCTGGCTTGCGGCGGCGGAGGGACACGATTGGGGCAAGGCCGACGAGCGATTTCAAGCGTTGCTGCGCCGCGCCGACCGGACGGAGGCGTGGTTGCTGGGCGCGACGCCGACGACCTTGCTGGCTAAATCCGACGCGCTTCCGCTGACGCCGGCCGCGCGCCGGCAAGCGCGTGAGCGGGCCGGACTGCCGAGCGGCTTTCGGCACGAGATGTTGTCGGTACAAATGCTGGAAGCCGTGGGGGATTCGATAACCGATCCCAAAGGTCGGCCGTTTGACGCCGACGAGCTTGACCTCATCCTATACCTTGTCGGCGCACATCACGGGCGGGGGCGACCCTTCGCGCCGGTTGTGGCGGACGTTGCCGCGCCGGACGTAACGCTGACGGCGGCGTTGTTGGGGAGGACTTATACGGCGTCGCTGACGACGGCATGGCGTGAAAAGTCGCCGCCCCACCGATTGGATTCGGGCGTTGGGGCGCGTTTTTGGCGGATGCAGCGGCGTTACGGATGGTGGGGCGCAGCGTATCTGGAGGCCGTCCTGCGGCTGGCCGACCAGCAGGCGAGCGCCGACGAAGAGCGCGGACTACTCAGTGAATGAAAAATGATCCGCGGGCTGAATCCGCTTTCCGGGAGCCAACATCATGACGCAGACCTATCACGAGCTTGTGTTGCGCGGTTTGGACGGCACGACGCCGCTGGGCTTTTTGGCGACGCTGGGTTTGGCGCGCGTGTTGCGCGACCGACCGGAAACGCCCGACCTTGGGTTGGCTTGGACGGCGGACGACGGCGGCTGGGTGGCCAAACTACGCAGCGGGCGGCCGTTGAATCAGCAAGTCATTTTGGATGCGCTGGAGGCGGCGCTTGTGAAAAACCTTCCCGACCATCCGGCGCGGCTTTACGAGGAACTGAAGGCGGTGGGCGGCCTAGATTTCGCCGCCGTGCGGCGCGAGGCGACGGCGAGCCGGCGGCGCGACGCGGATTTTCTCGCCGCCATCGCAAGCAATCTGGTTGGGGCCGACGCGACCAGTCAGCTTCAGACGACGCGCCGCGACTATCACCTTGGCAACATCAAATCCATTCTGGAGCGGACGCAGCGCGAGCACTTGCGCCGAACGCTTTTCAAACCGTGGGACTATGCCGACCCGCTGGACAATCAGTCGTTACATCTCGATCCGTCGGAGGATCGCCGTCATGCCTACCAGTGGAGCAAGCCGTCGGGCGACCCGGAGCGCAAGAAGCGCGGCGGCATGCTCGGCGCCAATCGGCTGGCGTTGGAGGCGTTCGCGTGGTTTACGGCGTGGCCGGTCGGCGGCAAGCTCAAAACGTTGGGGTTCACCGGCTTCGGCGCAAACGACACGCGCTGGACGTGGCCGCTGTGGGAGCCGTTTGTCCCGCCCGACTTGTTGCCGTCACTGCTGGCGCTCGCGCCGTTGCAGGACGATCCGATTGAGAACGGCGACCGGCGACGGCTGCGCCGAATGGGGATTGTGGCGGTCTATCGCGTCCGGCGCATTTTGGTCGGGAAAACGCCCAACTTCACGCCCGCGCGCAAGGTTGCGTAGGGGCGACGGAAGCCGCGCGGTGCGCGCCTTTCCGTTCGAGATATGGGAATGCTTCTTACGTCGAGGCGCGTCAAGTGTTTGGCGCGCGGCGGCGTTCCACCGCTTCCCGGCGCAGCGGCTTGACGCCACGCGCTGCGCCGGAAGGCGTGGCAGTGTTCTGTACAGACAGACGGAGAATACTTATGCCCAACGCCGTCACGTCGTCGCCGGAGTTGCTTCCGGCGCGCATGCTCAACGAGTACGTCTATTGTCCGCGCTTGTTTTACCTTGAGTATGTCCAGCGCGAGTGGGCGGAGAATTTGGATGTCGTCGAGGGGCGATATGTCCATCGGCGGGTTGACGATGCAGGCGGGCGCGTACCCGCCGCCGAAGCCGTCACGTCGGAGACGGCGATTCATGCGCGTTCGGTGGAAGTCGGCTCGGAGGAGCTTGGCGCGCTGGCGGTCATTGACGTGTTGGAAAGCGACGACGGGCAACTTGTGCCGGTGGATTACAAACGGGGCGCGGCCCCGGACTTGCCGGAAGGCGCATGGGAGCCGGAGCGCATTCAGGTGTGTTTGCAGGGGCTTTTGCTGCGCGCCAACGGCTACGCTTCGAGTTACGGCGTGATTTACTACGCGGCGGACAAAACGCGCGTCCGGGTTGAGTTTACGCCGGAGTTGGAGGCGCGGACGCGGCGACTGTTGGCGGATGCGCGGGCGTTGGCGGCGTCGGGCGTCGCGCCGCCCCCGCTGGTTCACTCCAACAAGTGTCCGCGTTGTTCGCTGGTCGGCGTTTGTTTGCCGGATGAAATCAACCATTTGCGGAAGGCGGAAGCGAGTGGGCAAGCCCCTGTCGCCGAAGCGTCGCCGGAACTTGCGCCGCCGCTGGAGGCGTTGCCGGCGCCTTCGCTGCGCGAGGTTCGGCGGTTGATGCCTGCGCGTGACGACAACAAGGCGGTTTACGTTCAGGGGCAGGGTTATACGCTGGGTCTCAAGGGTGATGTACTGGAAATCCGCGACAAGGGGCAAACGGTGGACGCCGTACGGCTGCTGGAAGTCAATCAGGTGAATTTGTTTGGGAACGTCCAGATTTCGGCGCAGGCGCTGCGCGAGTTGGCGAGCCGTGAGATTCCGGTATTGCACTTGAGCTACGGGGGATGGTTGCAGGCGGTCACCGCGCCGCCGCCGCACAAAAACATTGAGTTGCGCCGCCGACAGTTTCAGGCGGCGGCTGACCCGGCGGTATGCCTGCGGTTGGCGAAGGATTTTGTCGGCGGCAAGATTCGCAACAGCCGTTTGTTGCTGCGGCGTAACGGGCGTGGGCTTTCGTCGGAAGTATTGGCGCAGTTAGCGGCGTTGCGCGCGGCGGCTGAACGTTCGGATGCGCTCGCGTCGCTTTTAGGGGTTGAGGGGAGTGCGGCGCGGACTTACTTCGAGCATTTTCCGACCATGTTCAAGCTGCCGCCGGAGGACACCCCGCCGTTTGATTTTACGGGGCGCAATCGTCGTCCGCCGAAGGACCCGGTCAATGCTTTGCTTTCGTTTGCATACAGTTTGTTGGTTAAGGAAATGCTGGTGGCGATGCTTGGCGTTGGTTTTGATCCTTATCTGGGATTTTACCATCAGCCGCGCTATGGGCGTCCGGCTTTGGCGCTTGATTTGATGGAGGAGTTTCGCCCGTTGGTGGCGGACTCGGTTGTGATTACGGTCATTAACAACGGTGAGATTAGCCCTTCAGATTTTATTGAGCGTGGTGGGGCTTTTGCACTGAAACCGAATGGACGCAAAACGTTTATCGAGGCTTTTGAGCGCCGTCTTGATCAGTTGGTGACGCATCCGGTCTTTGGCTATCAGGTTAGTTATCGTCGGGTGTTTGAAATTCAGGCTCGACTTTTGGCGCGCGCGATCATGGGTGAAATCCCGCGCTATATCCCATTTGTAACGCGCTGATAAAGGCGGGAAAGAGAGGGGCTGATGCGCAATCGTTACATCGTCTGCTATGATATCGCCGACCAAAAACGATGGCGGCAGGTTTATCGAGTGATGCGCGGCTTTGGCGATGCGGTACAGTATTCGGTCTTTCGCTGTGACTTATCGCCGACGGAGCGTGTATTGCTTTTGATGGCGCTGACGGAGGTGATGAATCAGCGTGAGGATCGGGTGATGCTGGTGGATGTTGGGCCGGTAGATGGGCGTGGCAAGGCGTGTATTGAGGCGCTGGGCAAGCCGTTGGAGCCGAATCCGAGCGAGCGCATTGCCGTTATTGTGTAGTGTGGCGAGCGTGGGGTGCGAGCGGCGAGGTGGCGAGGCTTGTGTCGGGAACCGCTCGCAGAGCTTAGAACCTTATGGATCAACAGTTTGCAAAAATGGACTTGACGACGCGGCGCGCGCGGGGCTACAAAATCGCCACCGCTCGCAAAACGGTCTGTAGCTCTTTGACAGCACAGGGTTTACACGGGCGGCCTTTTCCGCTTTGAAAAAAAGCGGCCCCATTGAAGCCCTTTAGGCGCGTATTCCCGTGAGCCAAGACCCAACTTTTCCGCTTTGAAAAAAAGCGGCCCCATTGAAGCCAGTCTAAGTGGCGGCAAACTCGCGAGCAGCGCCCCTTTTCCGCTTTGAAAAAAAGCGGCCCCATTGAAGCGGCGTAGCTGAGCTTCTGTTTTCGCTGTGAGAGCCCTTTTCCGCTTTGAAAAAAAGCGGCCCCATTGAAGCCGCCTAACTTCGCGGCGGTCGCCCCACCACACAACTTTTCCGCTTTGAAAAAAAGCGGCCCCATTGAAGCGTGCGGCTGGTGTGGTTGGAGGCGGGGGCGTGGACGCCTTTTCCGCTTTGAAAAAAAGCGGCCCCATTGAAGCTTTCAGCGCGCCGGGAAGCGGTGATGAGCGAGTCACTTTTCCGCTTTGAAAAAAAGCGGCCCCATTGAAGCTTGGTTTGGCGGAGCGCCTCGATTTTGGCTTGGTATCTTTTCCGCTTTGAAAAAAAGCGGCCCCATTGAAGCCGCCCTTGTCGAGATTTTTCCTTTCCTACCGCCCCTTCTTTTCCGCTTTGAAAAAAAGCGGCCCCATTGAAGCGCCCGGAATCGTCGCGCCGCCGGGAATCAAGCCGCCTTTTCCGCTTTGAAAAAAAGCGGCCCCATTGAAGCGCGAGGCCCAGCGCTGGGCCTCTTGCTCGAGCTCCTTTTCCGCTTTGAAAAAAAGCGGCCCCATTGAAGCCGCCGCAAATCCGTGGCGTGAGCGACCAGCGCGAGAGGCTTTTCCGCTTTGAAAAAAAGCGGCCCCATTGAAGCCCCACTACGTCTCCCCTCGCGCCGCAGTCGGCGCAGCTTTTCCGCTTTGAAAAAAAGCGGCCCCATTGAAGCGTGACGGCGGCGGGGACCATCACGCTCACGACGGGGCTTTTCCGCTTTGAAAAAAAGCGGCCCCATTGAAGCCGTTCGGAGATCCATCGGGCGCCGAACGCCTTGAGTTCTTTTCCGCTTTGAAAAAAAGCGGCCCCATTGAAGCTGCCGGGCGCGTCGTACGCGACGCTCGCCGCGCGTCTTTTCCGCTTTGAAAAAAAGCGGCCCCATTGAAGCCGCCGGTCGAATCCGAGGCAAAGGAGGCGACGCCATCTTTTCCGCTTTGAAAAAAAGCGGCCCCATTGAAGCTCTCTCAGAGGGTGGTGGAGAATTACGACGCGACCTTTTCCGCTTTGAAAAAAAGCGGCCCCATTGAAGCCGCCACCGGGCGGCGGCGGCAGTACGTTCGTGACGCTTTTCCGCTTTGAAAAAAAGCGGCCCCATTGAAGCAGGCAGGGGGTCGGGGTGTCGGCTCTGAGTTTTACCCTTTTCCGCTTTGAAAAAAAGCGGCCCCATTGAAGCACGGCGATCGCCGGAAACCCGGCCAGGAACCTTTCCTTCTTTTCCGCTTTGAAAAAAAGCGGCCCCATTGAAGCGAGCGGATTGTCGCGCGGATTGCGCGCGTCAAAGCTTTTCCGCTTTGAAAAAAAGCGGCCCCATTGAAGCCCATTATCGTTGCCGTTGCGTCGTTGGCGATGAACCTTTTCCGCTTTGAAAAAAAGCGGCCCCATTGAAGCTTGCACCTCGATGACGTTGGACTCGTCCACCACCGGCTTTTCCGCTTTGAAAAAAAGCGGCCCCATTGAAGCTTGTTGACGCGCACGTTGTTTGACACGATCACGTCTTTTCCGCTTTGAAAAAAAGCGGCCCCATTGAAGCTTTCGGGCAAGCAGGAGGCGGTTTTGTTTTCGATTTCTTTTCCGCTTTGAAAAAAAGCGGCCCCATTGAAGCCGGACGTGGTGCGTCAGCGCACCGGCAAACGTTACGCTTTTCCGCTTTGAAAAAAAGCGGCCCCATTGAAGCTAAAATTCACCAAAAACCCGTTACACCTGTTACGTCTTTTCCGCTTTGAAAAAAAGCGGCCCCATTGAAGCCGACGACGCCGTGTTACGCGCACGCGCTGCAAATTGCTTTTCCGCTTTGAAAAAAAGCGGCCCCATTGAAGCGGCGCCGCCGGGCGCTGTGCGCTTGGTTCCGGCGCTTTTCCGCTTTGAAAAAAAGCGGCCCCATTGAAGCCGCCAAGCTGCCGCGAATCTGCGCGCCTGCATCCCTTTTCCGCTTTGAAAAAAAGCGGCCCCATTGAAGCAGGTCTGGCGGTATCGGACCGAGGTGCAGCAGGCGTCTTTTCCGCTTTGAAAAAAAGCGGCCCCATTGAAGCCATTTCCACGCCCTTGAGCGCCGCCGCGCGTCGGATGCTTTTCCGCTTTGAAAAAAAGCGGCCCCATTGAAGCCGCCGCCTGCGCCGCCCCCAACGCCCCGCCCGTCGCTTTTCCGCTTTGAAAAAAAGCGGCCCCATTGAAGCCTTATGACGCCCGCTGCCTGCATGTCCGCCTTATATCTTTTCCGCTTTGAAAAAAAGCGGCCCCATTGAAGCATCGCGCGCGACCGGGTGCTGCGCGAACTCGAGCAGGCTTTTCCGCTTTGAAAAAAAGCGGCCCCATTGAAGCTGGGACGCTTTTACAATTTCCAACACGGACGGGTGGGCTTTTCCGCTTTGAAAAAAAGCGGCCCCATTGAAGCACCTCCGTGATCGCGTCCATCAACGCCGCGACCTCAGCTTTTCCGCTTTGAAAAAAAGCGGCCCCATTGAAGCCCGAATAGCGCCAACGTGCGAATTGCGCTCGACCCCTTTTCCGCTTTGAAAAAAAGCGGCCCCATTGAAGCGTCGTGCACCCGTCGTTCACGCCTGCGTCGAAGAGCAACTTTTCCGCTTTGAAAAAAAGCGGCCCCATTGAAGCCGGTTGAGTAGCCGTCGCCTCAAGTCGTTGATTCGGCCCTTTTCCGCTTTGAAAAAAAGCGGCCCCATTGAAGCGCGATGACCAGCGCTGGGCTTCTTGCTCAAGCTCTTCTTTTCCGCTTTGAAAAAAAGCGGCCCCATTGAAGCAGTTTGAGCCTGACTGGTACGCGGTGGGATTGAGCACCTTTTCCGCTTTGAAAAAAAGCGGCCCCATTGAAGCCTGACGCGCCGTTCGCCGGGCGACGTGTGAGTTTCCGCTTTTCCGCTTTGAAAAAAAGCGGCCCCATTGAAGCCAAGTCGCGGTAGTCGCAGTTGTAGATTTCCACGCCCCTTTTCCGCTTTGAAAAAAAGCGGCCCCATTGAAGCTTGCGTCACGTTGACGGTCGGCGCGCGGTCGAGTCCCTTTTCCGCTTTGAAAAAAAGCGGCCCCATTGAAGCCCTACCGCCCTCCTGCCGCGCATCGCGCGGCTCCGACACTTTTCCGCTTTGAAAAAAAGCGGCCCCATTGAAGCTATCTAGGGAGAGACGATTACTTCTATGCTTTCCACTTTTCCGCTTTGAAAAAAAGCGGCCCCATTGAAGCACGCCCGGCGGCAACAGTCCGGCGCGCTGCAACGCCTTTTCCGCTTTGAAAAAAAGCGGCCCCATTGAAGCACAAGCCGTCGCCGACTTCATCGAAACCTACCGCGCTTTTCCGCTTTGAAAAAAAGCGGCCCCATTGAAGCACCGTGACGGCTTTCGGAATGCCCAAGATTTCTTCGGGCACTTTTCCGCTTTGAAAAAAAGCGGCCCCATTGAAGCCTCGCATGTTGGGGCTCCGGCTTGCTCGCATGTTGCTTTTCCGCTTTGAAAAAAAGCGGCCCCATTGAAGCGTACCCATACACCACATGCGTATTCGCGGAGCGCCGATCTTTTCCGCTTTGAAAAAAAGCGGCCCCATTGAAGCATTTTTTGCGGCGCATCGTGATCCTTACGGCAGCTTGCTTTTCCGCTTTGAAAAAAAGCGGCCCCATTGAAGCGAAGGGCTGATCCGCGACGGGTGGCTGGAAGGCGATCTTTTCCGCTTTGAAAAAAAGCGGCCCCATTGAAGCGGACACAATTAGAAGAGTCACAATGGCAAATAAAGCTTTTCCGCTTTGAAAAAAAGCGGCCCCATTGAAGCTCGCACGGCGCGGCGGTGCGCAGCAGCCACTTGGTGACTCTTTTCCGCTTTGAAAAAAAGCGGCCCCATTGAAGCAACCATGTCTGCAAAACGCAAGAAAGGTCAAACAACTTTTCCGCTTTGAAAAAAAGCGGCCCCATTGAAGCTGGACGGCGGCATCGGACGCCGCCAGGGGCGCGAGCTTTTCCGCTTTGAAAAAAAGCGGCCCCATTGAAGCAGCATCGACGGCTGCCGCATACGCATCCCCAATTTGGGCTTTTCCGCTTTGAAAAAAAGCGGCCCCATTGAAGCGCCGCGCCGTCGCCGGTTTTCGCCGCGCCCCGAAAACTTTTCCGCTTTGAAAAAAAGCGGCCCCATTGAAGCGTCTCCAACTCGCTCATTGGTCACTCTCCCGCCGGTTCTTTTCCGCTTTGAAAAAAAGCGGCCCCATTGAAGCCCAGTCCCCAACCGAAAAATATATCCAGTGACCGTCGCTTTTCCGCTTTGAAAAAAAGCGGCCCCATTGAAGCGCTCCACACCTCCCGCCGCCGCCACTCCGGGCGGTCTTTTCCGCTTTGAAAAAAAGCGGCCCCATTGAAGCGGTCAGGGTGCGCCAGAAGGCGACGGAGGGCCGTCGCTTTTCCGCTTTGAAAAAAAGCGGCCCCATTGAAGCCACGCTGCCCGCCGGTGAGGACCGGACGAAGCCGTGGACTTTTCCGCTTTGAAAAAAAGCGGCCCCATTGAAGCCTGCGTACTGTTCAACAACGCCATTGGCGGATCGGCTTTTCCGCTTTGAAAAAAAGCGGCCCCATTGAAGCCTCGCTCGAGCGCATCCGTGAAGCGCTCGGACTCGAAGCTTTTCCGCTTTGAAAAAAAGCGGCCCCATTGAAGCGCCGCGACGTCCTGAAGTTTCGCGTACGTGACTGCGCTTTTCCGCTTTGAAAAAAAGCGGCCCCATTGAAGCCTTGGAATTTGTGCCGAGTATCTTGCCGTAGCGTTCGCTTTTCCGCTTTGAAAAAAAGCGGCCCCATTGAAGCTGCTTCCGTTGCGTGAGGCGACGATGGAGCCGTCTTTTCCGCTTTGAAAAAAAGCGGCCCCATTGAAGCCTGCAATGGGTCGAGCCTGAGCGGTTGGCGTGCTCCTTTTCCGCTTTGAAAAAAAGCGGCCCCATTGAAGCGGCGCTCGCGACGTTGCGGGCGACGTGGCCGGCGATTCCTTTTCCGCTTTGAAAAAAAGCGGCCCCATTGAAGCTTCGCCGTCCTCGTCGAGAATCCAGCCGTAGCGTTCCTTTTCCGCTTTGAAAAAAAGCGGCCCCATTGAAGCACCAATATTATCGAGCATTTTGAGTCCACTTCGGCTTTTCCGCTTTGAAAAAAAGCGGCCCCATTGAAGCCTAGCGCAATCTCCTGTACTGTCCCCGCCGTACCCTCTTTTCCGCTTTGAAAAAAAGCGGCCCCATTGAAGCTAGAACCTCCATTCAAAGAATTGAAGGCATTTTATCTTTTCCGCTTTGAAAAAAAGCGGCCCCATTGAAGCAAGGCTCCAACTTCCGTCCATCAAGGGCGGCGTGTGGCTTTTCCGCTTTGAAAAAAAGCGGCCCCATTGAAGCATGTAAGCGTACGCGGCGATTTGCGCGCGTCCGCTCTTTTCCGCTTTGAAAAAAAGCGGCCCCATTGAAGCGACAGTAGTCCCGTTCCAGGATCCGGCACACGCCGGGGCTTTTCCGCTTTGAAAAAAAGCGGCCCCATTGAAGCCCCGTCGTGACTGCGTTATTGGCGATTTTGGGGGTCTTTTCCGCTTTGAAAAAAAGCGGCCCCATTGAAGCGGGATGACGATTTTCTCGCCGACCACGTGGTAGTCGCTTTTCCGCTTTGAAAAAAAGCGGCCCCATTGAAGCGGCGGTTTTTTGGGCAAGATTGGGCTTGGGGGGCTACCTTTTCCGCTTTGAAAAAAAGCGGCCCCATTGAAGCCCAATGCCTAACATACAAGTCGAGACGCGCGACGACCTTTTCCGCTTTGAAAAAAAGCGGCCCCATTGAAGCCGGCTCGCCGCTCGACGAGAAAACCATCGGGTTCATCCTTTTCCGCTTTGAAAAAAAGCGGCCCCATTGAAGCCCATATAGCACCTCCTGAGTTCAGCGGCGTGACGCTCTTTTCCGCTTTGAAAAAAAGCGGCCCCATTGAAGCTGTAAACCCGGCGTTTCCGTGCTGCGAAAAAATGCGCCTTTTCCGCTTTGAAAAAAAGCGGCCCCATTGAAGCCGCCGATAGCCGAGCCGGTGATCTCCACGTATTCCAGCTTTTCCGCTTTGAAAAAAAGCGGCCCCATTGAAGCGCACGAGCGGGCGTTGCCGCTCGCGCTGGTCGCTCACCTTTTCCGCTTTGAAAAAAAGCGGCCCCATTGAAGCGATTGCGCCGCGAATTCGCGCCGTCGTTGCGGCGTCTTTTCCGCTTTGAAAAAAAGCGGCCCCATTGAAGCCACCTGTAACACCTTGAGTCTAAAGGAGTTACGGCGTCTTTTCCGCTTTGAAAAAAAGCGGCCTCATTGAAGCTCGCGGTCTGCTGCCTGAATGATAAACTGCTCCCTATCTTTTCCGCATTGCAAGCGTCTCTAGCGTTGGTCAGTTCACTGTCAGGAAAAATCTAAAAAACTTAAAGTCCAGCTAAATAAATAACTGCTGTCACACCATCGTAAACCTGCAATGCACCCGTGCCAAATAAACTCTCTATGCTAGTGGAGTCTATCGAACCTATATCTAAGTCATGTGAACTCGATGTACTTAATAGATAGCTGCTTTTTACGAACCAGAAACATCTTACCAAAAGCTTTCCAATGGGAGTTTGCTGATAAGTATGGTTAACTTATATCGCTTCATTAATCTACAGAGCCCATTGTACAACTTCTAAAACTAAACAAGTCGGAAAAGCACCACAAGCGACTGGTCTTATACTCTGAGCTGTAGGCGCTCAGTGATAACCAGATACATGTACAATATCAATCAGTCACTATTTATTAGCATGGATGGGATGACTTGTTTACTCTACTTTTTACCGTTCATGCGAATGAATTTCTTTTCGGGGAGCTTATTGAAATGACTTTCAACAAATTAAATGCGTGGATTTCCCCTAAAGACACCGGCTTTGACTTGCTTATCACGGATGAGAAGAATACCAAGCTTATCTCCCTTCATGTCAAGCTACCACAGGATTTTACGCTATTTGAAGCTTCAGATGATTTTGGACGTAACTTAGTCACTACTAGCTGGCTAATACTTTCTTATGAAAGAGTGTCAAGTCTAAAGCTGACACTGGGTAGCTTTTCTCATCTCACATGAGAGCTGAGTCAAACTAATGTACATTGTTATTCCTCCTGGTAAGCAACTCAAACATCTCACAGCAATTCACGGTAAATCTAAGAACTATCATTTTTATCCTTGAGTCATGAAATCCAAGGTTATTCTCCAACGACGAGACCCTACAAAACAGGATTAGGCCGCCCTTCTAACTAGCGCTCTCTCCCTTGGCAACCAGGACTTCAGTGGTTTCTCAACAACTGGAGTGTGCTTCAAGCTATGGCGTAGTCGGCGTTTGCTCTCCTTGCAGCAAGCAGCTGGATACTTCAACAATGTAATGTTAGAGCGCCCTTGCTACCTCCCTCGCTAACTCCCTCGCGGCTGGTTGACATCAAACGATAGGTACACAAGCCCTTGGTCAAAGGTATGGTGAACGAGTTAGCTTTGAAAGCCCGTCCCTAAATGTAGCCCAATATGCACTTGCAGAGCGGCGTCAGTTTCGTAAACGTATCGCTCCGTTAGGCTGCGCTGTGAGCTACCCTGCATTGCCGCCATGTCAACCCGACTGGTCATCATCAACGCCGACGACTTTGGCGCGTCACCCACCGTCAACCAGGCGGTCGCCAAAGCGTATGACGAAGGCGTTTTGACAAGCTGCAGCCTGATGGTCGGCGGCGACGCCTTCGATGAAGCTGTGGCGCTAGCTAAGGCGCGTCCCGGACTTGCGGTTGGGCTGCACCTCACGCTTGTCTGCGGCAAATCAGTGTTGCCCGCCGCCAAGATTCCTCATTTGGTGGACGTACAACGGCAGTTCTCATCCAATCCGGTGACCGCCGGTCTGCGGTACTTTCTCAATCCACACTGTCAGGAAGAACTACGCCGTGAAATTCGCGCCCAGTTTGAGCGATTTATGGCGACGGGACTGCCCTGCTCGCACGTGGACGGCCATTTGCATTTCCATCTACACCCGACGGTCTTTCCCATCCTTGCCGACTGCGCCGCCGCGTTCGGCGTCCGCTTCGTCCGCCTGCCGCGTGAGCGTCTCCGGCGCAATCTCGCTATTCGCCGACAGGGCTGGCCGGTCAAGCTGCTCCACTGGGCGATATTTGGATGGCTCTCGCACAAAGCTTCCCGCCGGATGACCTGTCTTGGCCTGCGTTGCGCCGATGAAGTTCACGGCCTCTATGAAACTGGGCGCTTCACAGAAGACTACTGGCTCGCGCTCCTCGACCGCCTTGGCGCGGAAGCGCTCAGCGTCGCAGAGGGAGCACCCACCCTCACCCATGAAATCTATTGCCACCCAGAAGCGCCATCGCCTATGTTGCCCGCGCATAACGCCCACGGCCCGGACGAACTCGCGGCGCTCCTTAGTCCGGCGGTTCGAGCGCGTCTGCGCCGCGCCAACTTCCGACCGGCGACGTATGCAGATTTGCTATGAAACTCCACCCGCTTGTCACCGCTTCCGTCATCGTCAACTCCATGGGAAACGTCCTCTTGACGCTGGCGATGAAACGACTCGCGCCAACACTGGAAGCCCAACTCGCGGCCTACGATCTCACGGCGCTGCTCGCCACCGTCGCCACAGACGCAACCTTTTTGAGCGGCCTAACGCTGCTCATCGCGTTTTTCATGCTCTTTCTCACACTGCTGTCAAAGCTCGACCTCAGCTATGTGCTGCCCGTGACTTCGCTGGGTTATGTCGTCACCGCACTGCTGGGCGCGGTTCTGCTTGGCGAAGAAGTGTCGGCGCTGCGTTGGCTGGGCATTGTGGCGATTGCCGTCGGCGTCTATCTCGTTACACGCAGCGCCGAGGCGGAGCGGCGCACCCTACCGATGGAGAGCGCGTCATGACGGCTTCACTCCCGGTCGTCGTGGCGCTCATCGGCGGCATCGTCCTCTTCGGGACACTGGGCGACCTCACGCTCAGCCGGACGATGAAGCGCGTCGGCGAAGGTAAACTGCGCACCTGGCGCGACACCCTCAGCCTCGTATGGCGGACGCTCCGCGCGCCGGGGTTCTACATCGGCGTCGCCTGCATGGCCGGCGCGTTCTTTTCGCTTCTGGCGGCGCTTTCCGTTGCGCCGGTCAGTCTGGTCGAGCCGGCCACCTCGCTGAGTTTTGTCCTCAACACGCTCGGCGCACAGTTCATTCTCAAAGAACGGGTCAACCGAACGCGCTGGATCGGCACCCTGCTGGTCACCGGCGGCGCGTATCTCTTGTTCTTCTGAACACAAACCACGACCGCGCATGACGACCGGCGGCTCTTCGATCACCCCGCATCACACAAACACCGGAGGCTAAACCGTGCGTCTCGCGCCTTGGCTTTTTACGCTTCTCGCCCTGCTGGTGGTCGCCTCGTGCGCGTATCAACTTGTTGTTCTTGCCGGAACAATCTGGTTTCGGCGGCTCACCTGCCGGGAACGCCGCGCCTCGGGAATCGTCTTCACGCCGCCGGTCAGCCTGCTCAAACCCATCCGGGGCGCGGACGCCGACACCGAAGCTTGCCTCGAAAGCTTTTTCCGGCAGGACTACCCACACTACGAAATTGTCTTCGCGCTGCACGACCCAAGCGATCCCGCCGTCCCCATCATCGAGCGGCTGAAGCAAACTCACCCGACGACGCCAGTCACCTGCGTGTTTCGTCCACCGCCGCTTGGCGTCAACCCCAAAGTCGTCAATCTGGCCAATGCACTAGAAGCGGCACGGCACGACACCTTGATCCTGAGCGACGCCGACATCCGCGTCCCACGCGACTACATGCGCACCGTCGTGCGCCCCTTGCAGAATCCACAGGTCGGCGTCGTCACCTGCCTGTACCGTGGCGTCAACGCCGGCGGACTACCGTCCCGTCTCGAATGTTTGGGCGTCAGCACGGACTTCATCGGCGGCGTACTAGCGGCGCGGATCACGGAAGGCTTGAGTTTCGCCTTCGGTGCCACCATCGCCACCCGTAAGTCGGTCATCGCCGCCTTCGGCGGTTTGGCGCGATTAGCCGACCACTTGGGCGACGACTACCTCCTCGGTAACCTCGCCCACCGGGCGGGATATGAGGTGCGGCTTTCCTCGTGCGTCGTGGAAACTGTTGTCCCACGGATGACGTGGCGTGAGTTCCTAAGCCATCAACTCCGGTGGGCGCGCACCATTCGGACAGCCCGCTTCGGCGGCTACGTCGGGCTGGCGGTCACGCACACGTTTGCGCTGGGGATGCTGCTGGTCGCTGCGTTTCCCACCATCACCCTCGCCTGGGCGCTGGCGCTCATTGGGTTGGCGCTGCGCTTCCTCACCGCGTGGCAAACAGCGCGCCTCCTTGGCGACCAAGCGACCATCCGCAACCTTGGTTGGCTGCCGCTGCGCGACCTGCTTCACCTCGCTGTTTGGATTGGCGGCCTTTGGGGACGTACAGTCACTTGGCATGGGCAAATCTACCGGCTGGCGGACGACGGCAAACTTTCCCCGCCCCCACTCCCGGAACACCAGTAGGCAAAACGGCAGGCAAAGCTTCAGAGCAACATCGCTTTTCAGATTGTCATCTAAAAGCTTTTTGGTATGTTTTCAGACAGTTCTGGTTCGCCTTGCCCGCGCTGTACCCGCGCGCCATCCGCCGCTCCGACGGACATTAGCCTGATGTGATTCAGCCTTCCGTCGCGCGCCCTTTGGGAGGAGACTTCTATGCGTCGTTTGTCGCTTTGTGACCACCTGCCTGCTTTGCCAAGCCTGGTCGTCGCCTTGCTCATCGCTAGCCTCCCCATCCTCTCCGCCTGCGGCTCGCGCAACATCGCTGGAAGCAACGCTGTCATCATTCCGCCGCCCCAAACCCAGGCGCTCAACAAGCCTCTGTGTCCGACGCCAAATGAGCGCGCCCTCTCGGCCAGCGATGTGACGCAAATCATCACCCAAGCTGTGACGCGAGCCGTTGCGCTCAACCTACGCGCCACCATCGCCGTAACCGACCGTGAAGCCAACGTCTTAGCTGTGTTTCGGATGACGGGCGCCAATCCCAACACGTTCATCTCCGGCGGGCCGCTCGGCGGGCGACCCATCCCCAGCGAACTGGCGGCGATTTCCAAAGCGGGAACCTGTTCGTTTTTCGGCACGACGGGCAACGCCTTCACACCGCGTACGGCAAGTTTCATCATCCAAGAGCACTTCCCGCCGGGCGTGGCGTTCACCCGTGGCGGGCCGCTGTTCGGCGTCCAGTTTTCCAGCCTGCTTTTCAGCGACATCAACCCCCGCCTGCCGCTGGGGCTGTCGGCCGACGCCGGCGGCGTCCCGCTCTACATCGGCGATTCACCCGTCGGTGGCATCGGCGTCGAACTCGATGGCGTCTACTCACTTGACCTCGACCCAACCGACAATGACCAGTCGCCTGAAGAACTCATCGCCGTCGCCGGTTCGCGGGGCTTTGAAGCGCCAGCTGGTATTCGCGGCAACCAAATCCTCGTGGACGGCGTCGCGCTGCGCTTCGTCAACGCCCCGCCGCCTACACCGGAGCCGCTGGTCAATCTGGCGACGCAGGGAAGCTTTATGGTCATTCCAGCCTTCGGGACGCAGGCGACGCCCAAGGCCGGTGTTCCCTTCCTCGGCCCAGGCAGCCAGTTTACCTGCGGCACGCTGGGCGGCCGTCCGGTGCGGATTTTTACGCCACACGCCAACATCGTCCCAAGCGCGCAACTGTCGGTCGCGGAAGTTGAACGCATCCTGAGCCAAGCCATCCAGCAGGCGTACGTGACGCGCGCCGGCATCCGCCTCCCGCTCAACAACTTCGCTGAAGTCAACGTGGCCGTCGTGGACGCCGACGGCAACCTGCTGGGTCTGCGCGCAACACCCGACGCCCCCCTCTTTGGCGTGGATGTCTGCGTGCAGAAAGCGCGGTCGGCGGCCTTTATGAGCAACCCAAACGCCAGAGCGATCCTCAACGCTGCCGGAATGGGCAACTACGTCAGCCGGGCGGCGGCCGACGGCGTGCAGCTCAACGGCTCTGTCGCTTTCAGTTCTCGCGGATTGGGCGACCTGCACCGGCCGTTTTTCCCGGACGGCATTGACTGCACTGGCTCAAACCCTTGCGTCCCCAACGCACCAGGGCCGTTTTCCACCGCCAGCCGTCTGTTCACTACAACAAATGTCTGGAGTCCGTTCAACACAGGCTTACAACTTGACCTGATCGCCGGGTCGCTGCTGGACATCCTCGCCAACTACGTCAACCCCGGCAGCGTGCCGGTCATTCGGCGACCGCCGAACAACATCCGTAACGGGCTGCAAATCTTCGCCGGCGCCGTGCCGCTGTACAAAAACGGCGTCCTTGTCGGGGCCATCGGCATCAGCGGCGACGGCATTGACCAAGACGATATCATCGCGTCATTCGGTTCAGCCGGTTTTGAATCGCCGGCCAACATCCGCAGTGACCAACTCATCGTGCGCGGCGTTCGACTGGCGTTCGTCAAATTCCCGGCCAACCCAAACCTGTGAAGACGGCAGGCTTCCCAACGCACGACGTACGTTCAGGTGAGGTACGGTGCAAGATGTCCAAGGCGGCGCAACTCAAACCGGCGCTGGTTTTGCTCGCCCTCGTCGGGGCCGGCTGGCTGAGCTTGGCGCAGCAAAAGCCGGAGCCGCGGGGCGCAGCGGCGGTGACCGCCGAGCCGATCTACCCGCCAACGCCGGAAGACAACCTGCCGGAGGGGGCGTTCCGGCACGACCAACACCCGACCGGCGAGGTCACCATCGTGGACAAAGAACTCATCCGCTTCAACGGCGGCAAGCCGACCATCAAGCTTGACTGCAACTACTGCCACCTCGTCGAACCGGATGAGGTGCGCGCCGACGGCTTCGGCAAGTATCCGCTGGAAACGCCTGAATATCTGAAGCGGTACGCCGGGCGAAAAGCGCCGACCGCTCACTCGGCCTGTACGGCCTGCCACAGCTTTATGGTGACGCCCGGTGATCGCGCGCGCATGGCCAAGCTTCAGACGCTGTGCGCCGTCTGTCACAACGGCCCGCCTATCGGACAAACCGCCAAAGACATTCATCCCTTCCCCAATCCGACCCGCCAAACGCAGTTCGGTGCGCTTTACTCACACGCCGTCGCGGCGCATGCGAAGGAAAGTTGTGAAAGCTGCCATCAGGTGCAAGCGTTGCCGACCTTGGCGGGGACAAAGGAAGCGCCCATCCGCAATGTGTATGCGTCACGACCCGAACACCGTGAATGCTTCGTGTGCCATATCGAAAACGCCAAGGCGCTGACGGGCAGGGACGCCGCCGAACCCTACGCGACAAACTGCGCCGGTTGCCACCCGCTGGAACGCCGGCCTGAGCGGCGACTTTTGCGCGCGCCGCGCTATACGACGCTGACCTCGGAGTTTCAGCACGACGGCCCACATGCCGTTTTCAATCGCCAGTGGAACCCCAGCAAGCCGTTTGAAACCATTGAGTTTCTCAAGGGATTGGGCGCAGCGACGCCGCTCGCCGCCATGACGCATCCCGATGCAGTAAGTCGCCAAACCGCGCTCTCCTGCAAGAGTTGTCATGGCAATCTGCTAACGCTCACCAAGGAACTGCGCGACGCCCGTCCCAAACGCGGTAAAAAAAGTCAGGAAGAATTCGCCAGAGAGAAACTGGAATGGGACTGGCTGGTGCAAACCACCTTTCGGCGCAACCCAACCTATCCAGCCAATCTAGCCTGCGCCGGCTGCCATGGGTTTGAACGCATTGAGAAAGTTAACGAAAAAGACGCCAAGGAGCGCGTCCAGCGACTTGCGCCCTTGCCCGGCTTCGCGCCGGCGCAGCATAATTTCATCGCAGTGTTCAACATCGGGAGTTGCGACCGTTGCCATCCGCCGACCATCAGCAAAACCAAACCGGAAAGTCATAAGCTGCGCCGCCCGGCGGCGACGGCGGAAGGCAAATGACACGTCCACTACGGGTTTGCTTATGAGCGTTCGCGCCCCTGCGCCGGAAGCATCGGATGCCTCTTTGCCGACGGCGGTTCGTGGTGAGCCAATACGAGAGGTGAGTCGCGCGCGGCGGGCGGCTTTCTTGGCCCTCATGCGCGTGGAAACCGCCGACGCTTGGTCGGATGAAGCCCTTGACGCGGCGTTTGCGCGCACCGCGCACACTGGGTCGGCCGAACAACTGGACGCCGACCGCCGGCTGGCGACGGAAATCGTCATGGGCGTGCTGCGCTGGCGCGGGAAGCTGGACGCCCAGTTGCGGGAGCACATCGGGCGCGATCTTGCCGGCCTTGACCCGGCCGTACGGACGGCGTTGCGCATGGGGCTGTACCAAATCCTCTTCCTAACGCGGACGCCCCCGTTTGCCGTCGTCCACGACGCAGTCGAACTCGTCAAGCAGACCTCTGAAACCACTCATGCCGCCGGATTCGTCAACGCCATCCTGCGCGAAATCCTGCGGCGACGCGGAATAGACGACAGTCAACTGGCTCCGGTTCGGCGCATTCTCAAAAAACCTGCGCCGCCGCCTGTTCCAACCAAGCGCATCCGACAAAAAACCATCATCACGCCGCCGCCGGCTCGCACCACGGCGTCCACCATCCTTGACCGTGAGGCCGAACTGTCGCATCCGGCGTGGCTGCTTAGTCATTGGGCGCGCGCGCTTGGCGAAGCTCGCGCCACCTGCATCGCCGCCGCAAACAACCTACCGGCGCCGACCTTTGTGTGGCTCAATCCCCTGCGCCAGGACCCACAGCTCACCCGCGCCGCGCTGGAAACCGCTGGACTGACGCTCAAACCCGTCGCTGGTCTCAACGAAGAAGCTTGGGAAGTGACGGACGGCAACCTGTCGGCGCTCGGGCCGTTCATCGCTGACGGCACGGTGTACGTTCAGGACGCCGGCTCGCAGCGCGTCGCCCGCTGGTTGGGCGTCCAACCCGGTCAGCGGGTGCTGGATATGTGCGCCGCGCCCGGCGGCAAAACCGCCCAACTCGCCGCGATGATGCACAATGAAGGAACAATCACGGCGCTTGACCAGCACGCGCACCGCGTCGCGGCGATGGAAAGCAATCTTGCCCGCCTAGGCGTGCGGATCGCCCGGTGCTACACGGCGGACGCGACGGCGGCGACGTTGGTTTCGCTGGCCGACCACCGGCGGTCACGCAAAAAACTTCCCTTCTCGTTGTTCCCCGACTCGTTCGACGCCGTACTGGTTGACGCGCCCTGTTCGGGAACAGGGACACTGCGCCGCCACCCGGAGATCAAATGGCGGCTGACTCTACGCAAACTCGCCGAATTCGCCGGGCTTCAGACCAAACTCCTGTGGAACGCTGCGCGCGTCGTTAAGCCAGGCGGTGTGCTGCTGTACGCCGTGTGTTCCCTGGAAGCCCGCGAAGGCGAGGAAGTGTTGCGCACCTTTCTCAAGCACCACCGGCACTTTGAGATTGCCCCCCCGCCCGACGCCGGCGACGCCCTAACCAGCGAAGGCTTCCTACGCTTGTGGCCCGACCAAGACGGGACAGATGGCTTTTTCGCCGCCCGCCTCCGCCGCCGCGACTGAGTAAGCCTTCGGGGAGGAACAACTTACCGTGAAAATCGGCATCACCTGCTACTCGTCCTATGGTGGCAGCGGCATCGTCGCTTCCGAACTGGGGCTGGAACTAGCCGCGCGCGGCCACGACGTGCATTTCATTTGCGCGACCCTGCCGCTGCGCCTGTCGCGCATGCCGGCCAACATGCACTTCCATGAGGTCGAAGCTACCAACTACGCGCTCTTTGATACCGCGCCGTACGCCTTGGCGCTCGCCGTTAGGATGGCGGAAGTCGCGCTCGAATACGAACTTGACCTGCTGCACGTCCACTACGCGATCCCCCATTCAGTGAGCGCCTTCCTGGCGCGCGAGATGCTCAAAGACACCCGCCCCGTCCCGTTTATCACGACGCTGCACGGAACGGACATCACGCTGGTCGGCACGGATCGCTCGTACCTGCCCATCACACGCTTCGCCATTCGCCAAAGCGATGGGGTGACGGCTGTTTCGGAGTACCTGCGAGCCGAAACCTGCCGTGAGTTTGACATTTGTGCGGACACGCCGATTGAGGTCATCCCCAATTTCGTCAACAGCGAGGTATACCGGCGGGTGGAGAACCCGGCACTGCGCGCGACGTTCGCTCGACCTGATGAGTCGGTGCTGGTTCACGTCTCAAACTTTCGCGCCGTCAAGCGCACCACCGATTGCGTCCGCATCGCGGCGCGGCTCAACCGCCACCTGCCGGTGCAACTAGTCATGGTGGGCGACGGCCCAGAACGCGCGCAGGCGCAATGGCTAGCGCGGCAGAAGGGGATCGCCGACCGCGTACACTTTGTCGGCAAGCAGCCGGACATCGCCGCCTACCTCTCAATCGCCGACGTCCTGCTGCTGCCGAGCGAGTCTGAATCCTTCGGACTGGCGGCGCTGGAGGCGATGGCGTGTGAAGTGCCGGTCATTGCCAGTTGTACAGGAGGGCTGCCGGAAGTTGTCATCCCCGGCGAAACGGGCTTTCTGGCGGAAGTCGGCGACATTCAGGCGATGGCCGACGGGACACTGCGGATTCTGACCGACCCTGATCTCCGCGCGCGAATGCGCCGGGCGTGTCGGCGCGTCGCCGTCGAGATGTTCAACGCCGATGATATTGTCGCCCGCTACGAAGCCTATTACACGCGCGTTACCCAACGGTTCGCCGAACGCCGGTGAGCGCTTATGCCAAGCACGGCGGAGGTTCCCCTGCGCGGCGACACAAAGGCGCAGATGGCGGCTTTTTCCCCTACCACGCTTCCCTACGACCACCCTGACTGAACCCCGAACCGCCCGAAGCCGGCGTTTGGCCCCGACGCTTTTGGGAAAAAACGTACGAAAAGGGCTTGGAATGTTCGAAAGAACACGCTAGATTACGCCCGCTTCGTACGGCAGCGCACGAAGCCTCGGCTTCGTCGGCAGGACAGTACCCCCAATGTGGTTCTGTCGTGACGGCTGAACGTACGAAATGGTACATTGAATCCGTATGACCGACGCTTCAAGCGTTTGTCCTGTTTGCTTTTCCCCCCGGAACAGCCGTCGCCGCCGGCGACAACAGGACTGGAACGCTTGATGACCGCCCTGAATCAAAGTGACCCCGTCCCAGATTGGAAAACCGTGCCCCAGCGCTCATTGCGTCCGTCTTCAGTCCGACGGGCTGAGGGCGCTTTGGCTGCGGTTGTGACGGCGGCGGCGCACGAGAAAGGGATTTGCTATGGCTCAACACTTCCACCGCAGCATGAACACTGTCGCCAAGGTTTCGATCTTTGGCGCCGTGTTCATCATTGGGTTCGGCGCGTGGTTGCTGCTTGAAATCAACCGCTCATCGAATGTGACCAACGTCGGCATTGCCCTGCCCCAGCCGGTGCAGTTTAGTCACCAACACCACGTTGCTGGTCTGGGCATTGAGTGTCGTTACTGCCATACGTCGGTTGAACATTCAGCCTTCGCCAACGTGCCCCCAATTTCGACCTGCATGAACTGCCATCAGCAAATCTGGTTCGGCGCGCCGATGCTGGAGCCGGTGCGCGCCAGTTGGAAATCCGGGCAGGCGTTGGAATGGAATCGCGTCCACAACCTTGGCGACTACGTCTATTTCAACCACGGCGTCCACGTCCAGAAGGGCATCGGGTGCGTTTCCTGCCATGGACGAGTGGATCAAATGCAGCTCGTCTACAAAGACCAGCCCCACACGATGGAGTGGTGCCTGAGCTGCCACCGCAACCCGGCGCAGCACATCCGGCCGCGTGACCAAGTCTTCAACATGACGTGGAAACCGGAAGACATTGGCGAAACGCAGGCGACCCTCGGCGCACGGCTCGTCAAGGAATACAACATCGAGTCGCCCCGCAAGCTGACCAGCTGCTCAACCTGTCACCATTGAAGCGCGACGCCATGACCGATCATCTTGTCCGTTCGTCTGTCCCCACCTCGCCCGTCGCCAAACTGCCCGAACCCGCACACTGGCGCGGCATTGAACGCCTGCTGGCCGACCCGGAGGCGCAGGCCGCGCTCGTTGAGCGGTTCCCACGCCAAGCGGCTCTGCTGGGCGACGCCCTCGACCGACGCCACTTCCTCAAGATCATGGGCGCGTCGTTCGGTCTAGCTGGATTGACCGCCTGTAGCGCCTACCCCGACGACGGCAAAATCGTGCCGTACGTCAAAGCGCCGGAGGAGATTGTTCCGGGCAAGCCGCTTTTCTACGCCTCCACCTTCAGTATGGGGCCGCTCACAACGGGCGTGCTTGTCGAAAGCCACATGGGCCGCCCGACCAAGATTGAAGGCAACCCCGACCACCCGGCCAGCCTTGGCGCGACAGATTTGTTCGCGCAGGCCGCCATCCTGACGCTCTACGACCCGGATCGCTCCCAGACGACGCGCTACTACGGCGACGCCCGCCCCTACGACATGTTCCTGCGCGACCTGCGCAAGTCGCTTGATCAACATCGCGCCAACCAAGGCGCGGGTCTGCGGATTCTGACCGAAACCGTCGTCTCGCCGACGCTGGGGGCGCAAATTCGGCGCGTGCTGACCGAGTTTCCAAAAGCCAAGTGGATTCAATACGAGCCATGTCACCGCGACGCCGTTCGCGCCGGAGCCAAACTTGCTTTTGGGCGCGTTGTCGCCACACAGTACCGGTTTGAAGCCGCCGATGTCGTCGCCGCCTTTGACGCCGACTTTCTTGCCGCCGGCCCCGGCAACGTCCGCTACGCCCACGACTTCAGTCGCCGCCGACGCGCCCGCTTCGGAGAGGAAGCAACCAAGCGGATGTCACGGCTTTACATGGTGGAATGTACGCCGACTGCGACCGGCACGGTGGCTGACCACCGCATCGCTGTCCGCCCTAGCGAACTCATTGAAATCGCCAACGCCGTCGCCGTCGGGCTGGGTGTCGAAACCGGACGCCCTGCGCAGCCGCCCGCCGCGCACGTCAAATTTGTTGAAACGCTTATCAAAGACCTTCAGGCTCATGCGGGCAGGAGCGTGTTTTTGGTCGGCGACTACCAGCCAGCGGCGCTGCACGCGCTGGCGCACGCTGTCAACGCCAAGCTCGGCAACGTTGGGAAAACCCTCGTTTACACCGACCCGCCTGAAATCGCCCCGACCGAGCAGGAAGCTGATTTTCGTCAACTGGTCGCCGAGATGCACGCCGGGCAGGTTGAAACGCTCGTCATTCTGGACGGCAACCCGGCTTACACGGCGGCCGCCGACGTGGACTTCGCCGGCGGCCTGCAGAAGGTCAAGCTCTCGGTTCATCTGAGCCTGTATTTCGACGAAACCTCGGCGCGTTGCCACTGGCACATTCCGGCCTCGCACTTCCTTGAAACGTGGGGCGACGCCCGCGCACACGACGGGACGGTTTCTGTTCAGCAGCCGCTCATTGCGCCGCTTTACAAGGAAACCAAGTCGCCGCTCGAACTGCTGGCGGCGTTTCTAGGCGAGTTCAACCAAAATGCGGATGAAATTGTCCGCAACTTCTGGCAGCGCAACCTAGCGCTATTGAAATCCGGCCGAGCATTTGAGCCGACACTGACCGGGACGCTCCAAGTCGGGCGCAATGCTGTCGGCCTGCAAAGCGACTTTGACAAGCAGTGGCGGCGCACGCTGCACGACGGCCTGTTGGCGGACTCCGCCTTCAAGCCGGTGGAAGTTGCGTTTACCGGCAACGTCGCCGACGCGATGAAGACGCTTCCGCCGGCGTCCACCGGCGGGATGGAGGTCGTCTTCCGGCCCGATCCGACGATTTACGATGGGCGTTTCGCCAACAACGGCTGGCTTCAAGAGACGCCCAAGCCCCGGACGAAACTCACGTGGGACAACGCCGTGATTGTGTCGCCGCGCACCGGCGCCAAACTGGGCGTCGTGCGGACGCATGATACCGACCCCTACCCTGTGGTCGAGGTCACTGTCGGCGGACGTAAGGTACGCGGTGCAGCACTGGTGCTGCCGGGTCATCCCGACGACACGCTGACGATTCACCTTGGCTACGGCCGCGAGCGCGCCGGGAGCGTCGGCAACGGCGCGGGCTTCAACGCCAACGCGCTGCGCGCCGCCGAGACGCTGTGGCATGCCGCCGGCGCCAGCGTCGTCAAGACCGACGAGACCATGCGGCTCGCCTGCACCCAGATGCACTGGGAAATTGAAGCCGCCGGAGCCTTTGAGCGCCGCCGACTCGTCCGGGAAGCGACGCTGGCTGAGTACCTCTCTGACCCGACGTTCGCCCGCACGGAATTTGACGACCCAAAGGCGCGCAAACTGACGCTGTTTGAGCCGCCCGACGACTATTCGCAGGGCTACGCCTGGGGCATGGTCGTGGATATGAACGTCTGCATCGGCTGCCAGGCCTGCGTCGTCGCCTGTACGGCGGAAAACAACATTCCAATTGTCGGCAAAGCCGAGGTGCTGCGCGAACGCGAAATGCACTGGATTCGCATTGACCAGTACTACGCTGGCGACCCGAACGATCCGAACCTTGCGCTGCACCTCCAGCCGGTTATGTGTCAGCACTGTGAGATGGCGCCGTGCGAACTGGTTTGCCCGGTCGCCGCGACGACGCACAGCCCGGAAGGCGTCAACGAGATGACCTACAACCGGTGCGTCGGCACGAAGTACTGCGCCAACAACTGCCCCTACAAAGTGCGCCGGTTCAACTTCCTACACTATTCGGACTATGACACGCCGGTGCTGAAGCTCGGCCGCAACCCCGACGTGACGGTGCGGACGCGCGGCGTGATGGAAAAGTGTACCTACTGCGTCCAGCGCATCAACGCGGCGCGCATCGAGGCCGAAAAGGAAGACCGGCGCATTCTGGACGGCGAAGTGATCACGGCCTGTCAGGCGGTTTGCCCAACGCAGGCCATCATCTTCGGCGACATCAACGACCCCAACAGTCAGGTCGCCCGGTTGCGCAAGGAGCCGACCAACTACGGTCTGCTGGCGGAACTCAACGTCCGCCCGCGCACCTCGTATCTGGCGAAAGTGCGCAACGTCCATCCCGACTTGGCTCCGGCGCGCAAGAGCGCGGCCGGCCACGGCGGACATCACGGCGGCGACGCGCACGGCGCGTCCACAGACGGCCATTCGTCAGGTCACTGATGAAGCATAGGAGCGAGGAATCGCATGGCAGCGTCGAACGAATTTGAACCATCCGTGTCGCCGACCAGTCGGCTGCCGGTCATCGCCCCCGGACACACCTACGCCAGCATTAACGAAAAGATCAGCGCCATAGTCCTCCTGCGCGGGACGACCCTTGGCTGGCTAGTCGGGTTTGGCATCTCGTTCATGATTTTCATGATGATGCTTGGCTCGATCAGCTACCTGCTCTACAAGGGCGTCGGCGTCTGGGGCATCAACAACCGGGTCGGCTGGGGGTTCGACATCATCAACTTCGTCTGGTGGATTGGCATCGGCCACGCCGGGACGCTCATCTCGGCGATTCTGCTTCTGCTCCACCAGAAGTGGCGCACCTCGATTAACCGTTTTGCGGAAGCGATGACGCTCTTCGCCGTCGCCTGCGCGGCGCTGTTTCCGGTGCTGCACCTTGGGCGGCCATGGTACGCCTACTTCCTCTTTCCCTACCCGAACACGATGGGGATGTATTTTCCCCAGTTCCGCAGCCCGCTGGAGTGGGATGTGTTCGCCGTCTCGACCTATGCGAGCGTCTCGCTGGTGTTCTGGTACGTCGGCCTGATTCCCGACCTGGCGACGATGCGCGACCGGGCGCGCAACTGGTTTACGAAGACCGTTTACGGGTTTTTCTCCCTTGGCTGGCGCGGCTCGGCGCGGCACTGGCATCGGTATGAATCCATTTACCTGCTGCTGGCGGGACTTTCGACGCCGCTCGTGCTGTCGGTGCATACCATCGTCAGCTTCGACTTTGCGGTATCCATCATTCCGGGCTGGCACGCGACGTTTTTCCCGCCCTACTTCGTCGCCGGGGCGATTTACGCCGGGTTCGCCATGGTGTTGACGCTGGCGATTCCGGTGCGCTGGGTCTACGGGCTGGAGGATTTCATCACCGATAAGCACCTCGAAAACATGGGGCTGATTACGCTCGTGACTGGGAACATGGTCGGCTACGCCTACATTATGGAGCTGTTCTACGGCTGGTACAGCGCCAACGAGTACGAGCAGTTTATGGTGCACAACCGCGTGCTGGGGCCGTACTGGACGCTCTACGTGGCGCTTATCGTGTGCAACATTATCGTGCCGCAGTTTCTGTGGTCGAGGCGCATCCGGCGCAACGCTTGGTGGCTGTTCGGGATTTCGATGTTCGTTAGCGTCGGCATGTGGCTAGAGCGGTACGTCATCATTGTCGTCAGCCTGCACCGCACCTTCCTGCCGTCGGGCTGGGGCACCTACGCCGGGACGTTCTGGGACTGGACGCTCTACATCGGCACGATGGGCTTCTTCCTGACGTTGCTGTTCTTATTCATTCGGCTGCTGCCGATGATTTCGATGTCCGAGATGCAGATGCTCCTGCCGGGCGCGAGCGGCGCGCTCCAGAAAGGAGAGGCGAAGTTATGAAGCCAAGCACCCGACCGCGTTACTACGGCGTGTTGGCCGAGTTTGAGTCGCCGGCAGCGTTGGTCGCGGCGGCCCGCGCCACGCATGAGGCTGGCTATCGCAAGTATGACGCCTATTCGCCCTTCCCCATCGAAGAGCTGGCCGACGCCATGCACGACCACAAAAACCCGATTTCCAAGATTGTGTTCTTCGCCGGGTTAATCGGTGCGTGCGTTGGGTTCGGCATGCAGACCTACGCCAACCTGATTCACTACCCGATGAACATCGCCGGACGGCCGCTCTATGCGTGGCCGATGTTCATTCCCATCACCTTCGAGTGCACGGTGGCGTTCGCGGCGTTTACGGGTGTGCTGGCGATGCTGGCGCTCAACGGGTTGCCGCGTCCACACCACCCGCTGTTCAACGTGCCGAGCTTTTCCCAGGCGAGTCAGAGTCGGTTCTTCCTGTGTATTGAATCGGCCGACCCGAAGTTTGATCTCGAAGCGGTTCACAAGTTTCTTGAAGGGCTGAAGCCGATGGAGATTCACGATGTCGAGGACGAGTAAACGGCCGGG
The DNA here is from genome assembly GCA_025057975.1 of Chloracidobacterium sp. NCBI lineage: Bacteria > Pseudomonadati > Acidobacteriota > Blastocatellia > Chloracidobacteriales > Chloracidobacteriaceae > Chloracidobacterium > Chloracidobacterium sp. The sequence continues at coordinate 100,396 of JANWUV010000004.1, read as the reverse complement.
CCGATGGCGACAGGCGCTCCGGGCGGGCGTCGTGGCGGCGCTGTTGGCCGGCGGCGCGGGCTGCAAGCAGAAAATGAGCTACCAACCTCGCTACGATCCGCTGGAGCGAAGCGAAATCTTCAACGACCGGTCATCGGCGCGCCCGCTGCCGGCCGGGACGGTCGCGCGCGGCTTTCTGCGCGACGACCCGGAGGTGTTTCTGGGGCGTAAGGAAAACGGCGACTACGTGACTGAGTTTCCCTTCCCCATTACCGAAGAAGTGCTGAAGCGCGGGCAGGAGCGATTCACGATTTACTGCACAATGTGCCACGGGTTTTCCGGGTACGGCAACGGGATGGTCGTGCAGCGCGGCTTTTCCGCTCCACCGTCGTTCCACGACCCGGAAACCCGCGAGAAGCCGGTCGGCTACTACTTTTCGGTCATTACGAACGGCTACGGTGCGATGCCTGGCCACGCGCATCAGATTCCGGTCTCTGACCGGTGGGCAATTGTGGCGTATGTCCGAGCGCTGCAACTAAGTCAGAACGCGCGCCTTGAGGACGTACCGGCCGAACATCGAAAAGACCTTGACGCCCCGCCCCCCGCGACGGCGAAACCGACCGCCGCACCCGCAGCCCCACATTCGGGAGGAGTGCACTGATGAGCTACGATGCGACGCAAGTGCAGTGGGACGCCCCCGTACCGTCGGCCGTGATGCGGTTTCAAACGCCGGCGCTCATTGTCGGCGTGCTGGGCGTGGTAGCCGCTGTGGTCGCCGCCGTTTTGGATTTCCGGCAGTTCCTGCATGCCTACCTGTTTGCCTTCACGTTCTGGAACGGCGTGACGCTCGGCGCGATGGCGCTGCTGATGATTCAGTACCTCACCGGCGGCGGCTGGGGCATTCTTGGACGCCGCACTATGGAAGCCGCCGTCCGCAACATGTGGCTGATGGCGCTGTTTTTCCTACCGATTCTCGCGGGCGTGCTGCTCAACAAGCTGTACATCTGGACGGACACGGCGCGGGTCGAAGCGGATCACCACCTGCACCACAAAGCCACCTACCTCAACGTACCATTTTTCCTTGGGCGGCTGGCGTTTTATTTCACGGTCTGGATCGTGTGGGCGCATTTTCTAAGCCGCTGGTCGCTCCAGCAGGACCAGAGCGGCGACAAGAAGCTGGCGCAAAAGCTGCGCAACCTGAGCGGTCCGGGATTGCTCGTCATGGCCATCACGATGACGTTTTCCAACATTGACTGGCTGATGTCGCTGGAGCCGTACTGGTTTTCCTCGATGTATCCGCTCATCAACATGGTGGGCAATCTGCTGTCGGCGGTGTGCTTCACGGTCGCCGTCGTGACGCTGATGGCGGACAACGCGCCGTTCAAGGGGCTGATCAGCTCTAAGCACTTCCGCGACTTCGGGAACTTAATGCTGGCGTTCACGATGCTGTGGACTTACACCTCGCTGTCGCAGTTCCTAATCACCTATTCCGGCAACCTACCGGAGGAAACGCCGTGGTACTTGAACCGGCTCAACGGCGGTTGGGGCTATGTGGCGGCGAGCCTGCTGGTGGGGCATTTCATGCTGCCGTTTGCCGTCTTGCTCCAGCGGCAGGTCAAGGACCCCGGCAAGCCACTCATTTACGTCGGCGCGTTCATCATCTTTATGCGGATGGTGGACCTGTTCTGGTGGATCAAGCCGGCTTATGACGCGGGACACGGCTTCCACGCGGTTGAACACTTGTCGCATTTCAGCCTGTCGTGGATGGATGTCGCCGCTCCGCTGGCCATCGGCGGCGTTTGGGTGTGGTTCTACCTGCGGAATCTTCAGCAACGACCGCTGCTCCCCCGGCATGATCCCCGCCTGACGGAGGCGTTTGCGCATGGCGGACACTAAGCACGACAAGTCCAATCACCACGAACCACCCAACGGCGTCGGCTTCGAGCAAAGCGACGCCAACATCAAAGCCGTATTCGGCGTTGGAATCGCAGTACTCATTTTCACGATTTGCTGCGCCGTGGTCATCAATATGCTGTACGGCTATCTGGATGAACGCGGCAGCCGGCGCGTGGCCCAGCCGAAGACGGAGCGCGCCAAAGATGAACCGCGCGTCGTCAACGACCATGAACCGCCGCTGCAGGAGTCGCCGGAAGCCGATATGCGCGCTTGGCGGGCGAAGGAAGACGCCCATTTGCGGAGCTACGGCTGGGTCTCGAAGGAAAAAGGCATCGTCCACATTCCGATTGAGCGCGCGATGCAGCTCACGCTGGAGCGCGGACTGCCGAGCAGCAACCGGGTGACGGCGTTCAATGCGCCGACCGGCGTCCAGCGTCCTGGTGGGACGGGCGCGCCGCTGTTTGACAAGGAAGAAGTGCTGCGGCACTCCGGCGACTCAAATTCGGGTCGTCCGCTGCCGCGTCCGGCGGCCGTCAATCAATCCGTCCAGTCACCGTCCGCGCCCAATCCGACCAAAGACAGTCCCGGAGCGTTGCACGGAGCGCACTGAAAGACAGGGTAAGGTTATGAAACACGTCCTCAAAGTCGTGCTGCTGACAGTGGTTGGCTGCTGGTTGAGCGTTTCCGTCGCGCTGGCCCAGTACGGCGTCGGGCAACAGGTTGAAATCCCACAGCGGAACGGGAGGCCGTCGGGTTCCCCGGAACTGCTCAAGCAAATCGGCGTCACGCAAAATCTTGGCGCGCAGCTGCCGCTGGATGTCCAACTGCGGGATGAGACTGGCGTTGAGCGCCCGCTGCGCACGTACTTTACGGATAAGCCGGTCATTCTCGCGCCGGTGTACTTCACCTGCCCGATGCTCTGCACACAGATCATCAACGGCGTCATCAAAGGTCTGCGGGATGTCCACTACATGCCGGGACAGGATTTTGAAGTCGTCATTGTCAGCATTGACCCGCGTGAGACCGCCGAACTCGCCGCCGGCAAGAAACAGAGCTACCTCAAGCGTTATGGACGCCCCGGCACGGAACACGGCTGGCACTTTCTGACTGGGCGCGAGGAGGAAGTGTCGCGGCTGGCGGCGGCGCTGGGCTTTCGCTACGCCTGGGATGAAGCCACCCAGCAGTACGCCCATGCCAGCGCGATTATGGTCGCCACGCCGCAGGGCAAGCTGTCGCACTATTTCTACGGCGTTGAGTACCGTCCCAATGACCTGCGCTTTGCGCTCGTTCAGTCATCGCAGGGCAAGATCGGCAGCCCAGTTGAACAGGTTCTGCTCTACTGCTTCCACTACGATCCGGTGACGGGTCGCTACACCCCCATCATTCTGACGGTTGTCAAGATTGCCGCTGTTTTGACGGTGCTCGCGCTGGGCAGCCTGATCGGTTACTTCCTGTGGCAGGAACGGAAAGAACGGCAAACGTTGGCGGCGACCGCTAAAACGGCCAACGCTGAGTAGGGGTTCTGTCATGATGCTATTGACCTTGTTGACTACGTTTTTCGGCTGGGCGGCCACAGTGTTCCGCCTGCCGCTATTCCCAGAGCAGGCCTCGACCAACGCGCCCAATGTGGATCGGCTGTATTTCTTCATGCTCGCGGTGTGCGGCGGCGTCTCCATCGCCATTGTGCTGCTTATCTTTTACTTCGCCGTCAAGTACCGCCGCCGCACGCCAGACCAACTTGCCGAAGAATCCCACGTACCGATCGCGCTGGAATGGGCGTGGATCATCATTCCGTCGCTGTTTTTCATGTCGTTTTTCGGCTGGGGCGCGTGGCTGTATTTCCAAGACGCCAAAGCGCCGAAGGACGCGTTGGAGATTGCCTGCACGGGTCGGCAGTGGATGTGGAAGTTTCAGCATCCTGACGGCCAGCGCGAAATCAACACGCTGCATATTCCGGTTGGGCGACCGGTCAAACTGGTGATGGTGTCGGAAGATGTCATCCACAGCGTGTTTATTCCGGCGTTCCGCATCCACATGGATGTCATCCCCAAGCGGTACACCGAAGTGTGGTTTCAGGCGACAAAACCGGGGAAGTACCACTTGTTCTGCTCGCAGTACTGCGGGACGGAACACGCCAACATGATTGGCTCGGTGGTGGCGCTTGAGCCGCACGAGTATCAGACCTGGCTCAACGGCGCGGCGACCGGCTCGTTGGCGTTACGCGGCGAGGCGCTCTTCAACAAGCTGGCGTGCAACGGTTGCCATACGGGCGACGCTGAAGCGCGAGCGCCGTACCTACCGGGCTTATACGGGCGCAACGTCCAGCTCACGACTGGCGAAGTCATCACGGCGGACGAGAACTACCTTCGGGAGTCCATCCTCAAGCCGGGCGCGAAGATCGCCGCCGGATACGACAACATTATGCCCGGTTACGATGGACAACTGACCGAGGAGCAAATCATTGAGTTGGTGGCTTACATCAAGCATTTGGGCAAGAAGTACGACCAGTTTGAGCCGGTCGCGCCGCCGACCGCGCCGGCGCCGCGTCCAGCCGGACAGAACCCCGATCAGACCCTGCCGACCGGCAATGTCAAACCCAGCGTGCCGACGCCTTCGGCGTCGACACCTGCTGCACCGTCGTCGCGCCCGACACCGGAAGGCGCGCGCCTGAAATCTAACTGACTTCGCCCGTCGGCGGGACGCAACCCGCCCTGAGTGACGCCATGATTGAAGAAAACGTCTCCCTACCGCGCATTCATTACCTGAACTCGCACTATGGCTGGAAATCGTGGCTGTTCACGACCGACCACAAGCGGATCGGTCTGCTCTACATGGTTTCCATCACGTTGATGTTTTTCCTCGGCGGCTTTTTTGCGCTGCTCATTCGGCTTGAGCTGCTGACGCCGCAGGCGGACTTGTTCAATGCGGACACCTATAACAAGTTCTTCACGCTGCACGGGGTCATCCTGATTTTCTTCTTTCTCGTGCCCTCGATTCCGGCGACGCTGGGCAACTTTTTGATCCCGCTAATGATTGGGGCGAAGGATGTCGCCTTTCCTAAGCTGAACCTATTGAGCTGGTACATCTTCGTCATCGGCTCGCTGTTCACCCTGTGGGTGGTGGCTGTCGGCGGGATTGACACGGGTTGGACGTTCTACACGCCCTACAGCACAACCTTTGCCAACACGCACGTCATCGCGGCGACGCTGGGCGTGTTTTTCACCGGCTTTTCCTCGATTCTGACGGGGCTGAACTTTATTGTCACCATCCACAAGATGCGTGCGCCGGGGCTGACTTGGTTTCGCCTGCCGCTTTTTATCTGGTCGCTTTACGCGACAAGCATTATTCAGGTCCTAGCCACGCCAGTGCTGGGCATCACGATGGTGCTGGTCGCCGTCGAGCGGTTTGCGCGCGTTGGCATTTTTGACCCGGCGCTGGGCGGCGATCCGGTGCTTTTCCAGCACATGTTTTGGTTTTACTCCCACCCGGCCGTGTACATCATGATTTTGCCGAGCTTGGGCGTGGTGAGCGAACTGATTTCGGCGTTCACGTGGAAGCGCGTCTTCGGCTACAAGTTCGTCGCCGTTTCCTCGCTGATGATCGCCATCTTCAGCTTCATCGTGTGGGGCCACCACATGTACGTCTCCAGCATGTCCATCTACGCCGGCATGCTGTTTTCGATTCTAAGCTACTTGGTAGCCGTCCCGTCGGCGGTCAAGGTCTTCAACTGGACGGCGACGCTCTACAAAGGCTCGGTGTCATATGACACGCCGATGCTCTACGCACTGGGGTTCATCGGCTTGTTCACGATTGGCGGGCTAACGGGGCTGTTTTTGGCCTCGATGGGGCTTGACCGTCACCTGCACGACACTTACTTCGTCATCGCTCACTTCCACCTCATCATGGTGGGCGGCGCGGTCATGGGCTACTTCGGCGGGCTGCACTACTGGTGGCCGAAGATGTTTGGTCGGATGTATCCCGAATGGTGGGGCCGGTTGAGCGCGCTGATTGTGTTTGTGGGCTTCAACCTGTCGTTTTTCCCGCAGTTCATCATCGGCTACCTAGGGATGCCGCGCCGCTACCACGTCTATGCGCCGGAGTTTCAGGTGCTCAACGTGATGTCCACGGCTGGGTCGTCCATTCTGGGCGTGGGCTACGTGCTCCCGCTCATCTATTTCATCTGGTCGTTGCGCTACGGTAAGGTCGCCGCCAATCCGTGGCGCGCCAAGGGTCTGGAGTGGACGACCACCTCACCGCCGCCGCCCGAAAACTTCTTCGAGCAGCCGATTGTCACTGAAGAAGCCTACAACTATCCGGTGCGCCCAGCGCAGCCGACCCGGCACACTGGTAAGCTGACCGGCGGCCTCGCGCAACCCGTAGGGACGACCGGCAAAGGAAGGGAGGCCGAAGTTGTCTAACGCACACAGCCCTGTCGCCCATCACTTCTACACCATTGAGCAGCAGAAAGAGTCGGCCACCATCGGCATGTGGCTCTTTCTGGCGACGGAAATTCTGCTCTTCGGCGCGTTGTTTACGGCCTACGCCGTCTATCGGCACAAGTTTCCCGACGCCTTCATGGTCGCCAGTTCCCGCATGGATTGGAAACTGGGCGGCCTCAATACGCTGTTCCTCATCATCAGCAGCGTGACGATGGTATTCGCCGTGTCGTCCGCCGAAAAGGGGCAGCGTGGCGGCTTGCTGGGCTTTCTCGCCGCGACCGGTTTTTTTGGGACGCTGTTTTTGGTCGTGAAGTACTTTGAGTACAAGCACCACTACCTCGACCACGACATTCCGGGTCTGAACTTCCGGTGGACGGGCGCGCCTGAACTGGCCAACGGTGCGCAGATGTTCTTCTTCCTCTACTTCTTCATGACAGGCCTGCACGCCCTGCACATGGTCGTCGGCTTAGGTCTGCTGATTTGGATTTTCCTCACGGCCTACTGGGGCAAGTACTCGCCCGAATACTACAACCCGGTGGAGATGTTCGGGCTGTATTGGCACTTCGTGGACTTGGTTTGGATTTTCCTTTTCCCGCTGCTGTACCTGCTGGGCGCGCACCTGCCGCCGGGCGGCGGCGGTCATCACTGACGAGGTGGTGTTTTATGGCGCACGAAACGAACCATCACACCGGACATCAAACGCATGGGGGTGACCATGCCCACCACAGCATTTCAGCCGCGACATGCCTGAGGGTGTTTGCGGCGCTGGTGATCGGCACGGTCGCCACGGTCTGGACGGCGAGCATGGATTTGGGTCCGTTCAATACACCGGTAGCGCTGGCCATCGCCGTGGCGAAAGCCACGCTCATCATCTTGTATTTCATGCACGTCCTTTACAGCAAATGGCTGACGCGGACGGTCGTCATCGGCTCGTTTTTCTTTCTGCTGGTTTTGTTCGGGCTGACGTTTTCCGACTACCTCACCCGCGAGAAGACGCACGAGATACCGTCGCTGTACTCTTCCGATCCGATTTTGAAACAGCAGTAGCCCTGCGCCGCCGTTCTTGATTCGCTATGCCAAAGTCTTTTGCCGCCGCTTTTCCAACGCCGCTGTTGACGCCTGCGCTCCGCGAGCGCTTGACAGCGTACTGGGCGCTGACCAAACCGCGCATTACCTTCGAGGTCATCCTGATTGCCGCCTTCGGTTTCATCCTTGGCACACCGGGCGACTTCGATTGGCGACGCTTTTTCCACGCCATGGTGGGGATTGGGCTGCTTTCGGGCGGGATTGCGGCACTCAACCAGTGGATGGAGCATGACGCTGACGGCAAAATGCGCCGGACGGCGACACGCCCAATCCCCAGCGGACAGGTCACACCATGGCAGGCGCTCTTATTTGGCGTCACGCTGACGACGGCCGCCGAGGCGTACCTGTGCCCGACGGTGAATCCGCTGACGGCGCTGCTGGGGTTGGCGACGGCGATTGGCTATGTTTGGATTTACACGCCGCTCAAAACGCGAACGTGGCTTTCCACGGCCATTGGGTCGTTTCCCGGCGCGATGCCGCCGTTGGTCGGGTGGGCCGCCGCCGCCGGGACGCTCTCACTGGAGGCGTGGACGCTCTTCGCCATCATGTTCTTCTGGCAGTTTCCGCACTTCTACGCCATCGCGTGGATGTACCGCGAAGACTACCGGCGGGCGGGCATTGGCATGTTGCCGGTGATTGAAGCCGACGGCCGGCGCACCATTCGGCAAACGCTTGTCACCGCCGTGGCAACGGTCGGCTTGAGTCTGTTGCCGTTCTGGTTTGGGCTGTCTGGTTGGGTGTATTTGGTCGGGGCGCTGCTGTTAGGCGGGTTGTTTCTGCAATCCTGCCTAACGCTAGCGCGGACGCGCACGAATTTGGCGGCCAAGCGTGTCCTACGAGCGTCGGTGGTTTATCTTCCCCTGTTGTTTCTGGTCATGACGCTGAACCGCGTCTAAACGGCGGCGCACCGCCAGCGTACTCATACGCTTCACTCTGAGGAGTCGCCATCATGCCGATTCAAGTCATCACCGTGGACGCCTTCACGGACAAGCCTTTTCAAGGTAATCCGGCGGCCGTGTGCCTGCTGGAAGCAGCGATTGACCCGCGCTTGATGCAGGCCGTCGCGTTGGAGATGAATCTGTCGGAAACGGCCTTCGTCCTGCCGGAGGAAGCGGAAGGCGGGTGGCGGTTGCGGTGGTTTACGCCGGAGGCCGAAGTGCAGTTGTGTGGTCACGGGACGCTGGCGGCGGCGCATGTGCTCTATGAACAGGGGCTTGTCTCCGCCGACGGCGTAGTCGTGTTTCACACGGCAAGCGGGCCGTTGACGTGCGTCCGGCATGCGGACGGTGACATTGAGATGGACTTCCCTGCCATTCCGGTGACGCCGACGGTTGCGCCGATGGAGTTGTTTGCGGCGCTGGGCGTACCGTTGGCTTATGTCGGCGCAAGCGAATCCAACTATCTGGTTGAGGTCGAGGATGAAGCGACCTTACGCGGCATTCGACCCGATTTGCGACTGTTGGCGACGTTGCCTAAGTGGGGCGTCATCGTGACCTGTCGCGCCGCCGCCCACGAAGGCGAACCTGACTACGACTTCGTTTCGCGCTTCTTTGCGCCGGCGAAGGGCGTCGGCGAAGACCCTGTCACCGGCTCGGCGCATTGTTCGCTAGCACCGTACTGGAGCGCCAAGCTCGGCAGGACGAAACTTGTCGGTTTTCAGGCGTCAAAACGCGGCGGCGTTGTGCGAGTTGAAGATCGCGGCGCGCGCGTCACACTCGGCGGCCGCGCCGTGACGGTCATGCACGGAATGCTTCAGGTCTAAAGTCATCATTTTCAAACCAATAGGAATTCGGTCTTTTTGCAGCCTGTTTGCGCGAAACGACAGGAAGGACTTTACCTGTCCGTTCACATTGTGTTCACATGAGTGCGAATAATGGCGAACCGACTGGCTGTTGACGCCAACTGAACTTTGCAAAAAGGTTCCAGGCGGCGGAGAAGGCGTTCTGAGTAAACGGTGGTCGGCAAGAGATTGTCGTTCCGCGCAAGGTGCGTTCTCTCCGTCGGAATTTTGTCCTTTGTCTTACAGGGAGAATCATCATGCGAGATGTTCTGCGACTGAAGTGGCTCTGGCTGCTTGCGGCGGCGCTTGGCTTGGCCTTCCCGGCGCAAACGTGGGCGCAAGCGCAGGCGACGACCGGCCAGATCGCCGGCGTGGTCGTTGACCAAACCGGCGCGGCCATCGCCAACGCCACCGTAACGGCTGAAAACAAAAAAACCGGCTTCAAGCAAACCACGACCTCAAAAGCCAACGGCGAGTATGTCCTTGTCCAGTTGCCGGTCGGCAACTACACCGTAACGGCCGAGGCGACCAACTTCTCTGCTACCACGGTGGAGGACGTCACGGTCATTGTCGGTCGGACATTTAATCTCAACCTGACACTGGGCGTCGGGACCGTCGCCGGCGAAGTCATTGAGGTGACGGCCAGTGGCGTCAGTATCCAGACGACCCGCAGCGAAGCCGACGCCATTCAGAACGCCACCGCCATCCAAAACCTACCCATCAACGGTCGGCGTTTCCAAGACTTTGTGACGCTGGCACCTAACGCCCAGGTGGAACCGCGCCGGCAGCAGATCTCACTGTCTGGTCAGCGCGGCGTCTACGGCGCGAACGTGAACGTGGACGGGATGGACTACAACCAGCCGTTTTTCGGCGGTATTCGCGGCGGCGAACGCTCCAACTCGGCGTTTACGATTCCGCAGGAGGCCATCCGCGAGTTCCAAGTGGTATCAGCGGGTTATTCGGCCGAGTTCGGCCGCTCTACCGGCGGGACGGTCAACGCCGTCACAAAGAGCGGCACAAACGAGTTCCACGGCACAGCCTTTTATCTGATCCGTCCGCAGGAAGCGTCGCGCACTAACGATTTCTTCCGCGCTCAGGAAGCTGAGTTTCGTAATCAGGGCATCACTGGGCGCATCAATGCTGCGCCGACGCAGCATCAGTTCGGCGGCTCCATCGGTGGGCCAATCTTCAAGAACAAGCTGTTTTTCTTCTTCGCGTACGAGCAGCAGATCCTGCGTCAGACGCGCAGCACGGTTTTCTCCAACTTGGCGCTGGTTGATCCGGCGACGCTGACACCATCCCAGCGAGCGGTCTATGATTTTTACGTCAGCGAGCAAGGCAATTTTGAGCAGACCAACGACGCTTGGGCGCCGCTTCTGCGCCTTGATTGGCAAATCAACAGCAAAAACCTGCTGACGGTTCGCTACAACTTTAGCTACAACCGTGCGCTCAACGCGAACTCCACCGGGCCGCAAATCTTTCCGATCACTAGCAGCTCGCTGGCGAACAACGGCGCAGAGCGCAACCGGAACAACATCGGCGTCGTGTCGCTTTACACGACGCTCACGCCGAGCCTGTTCAACGAGTTTCGCTTTCAGTTCGCGCGGGAGGATCGTCCGCGCGGCTCGAACTCCAGCCGTCCGACCTTTAACAGCTTCATCGGCAACGTGGGCGCGGTCAACTTTCTGCCGACGACGCAGTACGACACGCGGACGCAGTTCGTCAACAACCTGACGTTCCTGGCCGGCAACCACACAATGAAGTTCGGCTTTGAGTACAGCCGGGTCTTCGCCACTCAGTTGTTCGGTTTCAACCAGTTTGGGGCCTATTCGCTTATCGGCGCCAACACGACGCTGGCGGTCATTAACGCCGTGCAGGTGCCGGTTGTACCGCCGGGCGCGCCTCCGACAGCGCAGCGTGGGCGGTTTGACGTACCGGCCAACTACACCGTGCAGATCGGCAACCGCTTCACCGAGTACACGGTTCACCAACTGGCTTTCTTTGGTCAGGATTCGTGGCGCATTCGCCCGAACTTCACCTTGAACTACGGGCTGCGCTGGGAAGGGCAATACAACCCAACCCCGGCGACGAATAACACCGACTTGGTGAACATTGTGCGCAGCGTGCAGTACCCGATTGACGCCCCCGGCTTCCGGCGCAACCCGACGACGATTCCCGATGCCACTGACCAATTTGCGCCGCGCGTGGGCATCGCGTGGGACCCGCTCAACAACGGCAAGTCGGTTTTCCGTGCTAACGGCGGCATCTATTATGCGACGACGCCGCTGTTGCTCTTCGCCGACGCTACAAACAACTTCCGTATTCCACCGGGCAACCTGTCGGCGCAAATTCCGTTTGCGTTGCCGGCTGGCTTCAACCAAGCGGCGTTTGACGCTTCGCCGGCGACGGCTGGTTATCGGGCGGTCATGGGAACGGGTGCTGCGCCAAACACGGTGTTTCGTCAACTCCTGCTGGCGGGCATCAACCTCAACAACTTCCAGTTGAGCGCCCTGCCGACGGTAACGCCAGCGCAGCTGACGCAGATTGCGAACATTCTGAACCAGTTTCTGCCGGCGGGCGCAACGCCGTTCTCACTGGCGGTGGCGGCGTCGCCGTTGTTTATTGCTGAAGACTTCCGCAACCCGCGTTCGGTGCAGGCCAACTTTGGTTACGAGTATCAACTGGCGCGCGGCCTAACGGTGGGAGTGGACTTCTCGTATATCAACACGGTGTACCTCCAGCGCAACCGGCAGTTGAATCTGCCTGCGCCGCGCATCAACCCGGACAACATTCCGGGTGACATCTCGCTGCGGCCGATTTTCAACCCGACAGTGGCACCGTTTGCGACGCGGCCGAACCTAGGTGTCGGGCAACTTACGGTACGCGAATCTACGGCGCGGTCGGTGTATCGCGCGATGGTGCTGCGGACGAAGTTTGAGCGCAAGTGGGGGCAGTTTTCGGCCTTTTACACGCTGTCGGACAACCGCTCCGACGATGACAACGAGCGCGAAGCGGGCGGCTCGTTCCCGGTGAACTCTTTTGACCTGCGCGCCGAGCGCGGTTTCTCGAACATTGACCGGCGGCATCTGTTTGTCGTCAATCCGGTTATCTTCCTGCCGTACGGCTTTGAAGTGTCGAGTATCGTTCGGTTGCAATCCGCTTTCCCGGTTGATGCAATTGTGGGCAACATTGGCGGCGGCTTAGCTGATGTCAACCGCGACGGCACACTGGGCGCGGGCGCGGGTGGCCTACTTGACCGGCCGTACCGTGCGCCAGGCGAGCCATTTCCGCGCAACGCCTTCCGCAATCGTCCGATCTACAACGTTGACCTGCGTTTGCAGAAGCGGTTCAAGATTACTGAATCGCAGAATGTCACGATTTCGGGCGAGTTTTTCAACATCTTCAACCTGATGGGCTTGCAGTACAGCGGCGCGGCGGTGACGAGCATGTGCAACTTCGCCGGTCTGACGGGCAACGCCCTGATTGCGGCGCAGCGCAACTGCGGCATTCCGCAGGCGAACGTCCCACTCAACCCGAACTTCCTCTCACTGCGTGAGCGCAACCCAGCCAGCCCCCGCTTAGGTCAGCTCTTGCTCAACAACACGCTGGGCAATTCGGTGTTTCAGTTCCAGGTCGGCGTGCGGTATCAGTTCTAGTCCGACGCCGCACAGCAAACTCCACGGGAGATGCGCCAAGCGCATCTCCCGCTTTTCTTTTTCTGCTTTTTTACACGCTGGCCTTGACTCGTCCTGTCGCCGTCAAGATGGTTTCCCAGTAGGCATCCAGCGCCATCTCACGGCGGAAGTGGGCTTCGAAACACGCCCGCGCGCGTTGCTGCATCGCGGCCAACGTCGTTGGGTCATCCGCCAGCCGACGCAGCGCCGCCGCAAGCGCCGTCACATCGCCCGGTGACACCCGAACGCCGCACTGATGCCGCTCAATAATGTCGGCGACTTCGGTCGCCTCGCCTACCAAACCCAGAATCGCTTGCCCCGCCGCCAGCGAACCGTAAATCTTGCTGGGAATGATTAAACCCTCGGCGGCCGGCTCCATCGTCACCACGGAGACATCCCCGCACGTCAGCGACAGCGGCAGACGCTCAAGCGGCTGGTAGGGCAGGAATTTCACATTGGTCAACCGTGCTTCGGTCGCCATTTGAACCAGACGCGCGCGTTTGCCGCCGTCGCCGATGAAAAGAAAGAAAAAACGAGGATCGTCGCGCAGCATGGCGGCGGCGGCGATGACCGTCTCCAGATCGTGCGCCAGCCCCATGTTGCCCGAATAGAGAATGGTCAGTTTGTCGTGCGTTCCGTGTTCGCGGGCGAAGGGATTGTCGGTTTTCGGCAGCGGACGAATGGCGTCGCCGTCGGCCCAGCTTGGGATGACGCGAATGGTCAGCGGCGGCCGGCCCGTACGCGCATGGTTGGCGGCGAGCGTGGCGCGCATTCGCTCGCCGAGCGTCACGACGACGGCGGCCTTGGCGTAGACGCGCGCGTTGACGGCGTCCCAGAGACGGCGGATAAGCGAATGCTCCCCAATCACGCCGAAGCGCACGGCGAGGTCGGGGTAAATATCTTCCACGACGCACACATAGGGGCGTCGCCGAAGCAGCCGCCCCAGCCAGCCGACCGCTCCCAGCAACGGCGCGTTGCATACCAGCAGAACGTCGTAGCCGCGAAATCCCAAGGTCAGTTCAACAGCGGCTCCGGCGATAAAGGTCGCCAAGTTGCACATCCGCCCCCAGAGGCGGCGTTTGTCGAAGCGCGTCCCCAGCGCGCGGCGGATGCGTACTGGGCCGAGGCGGTCATTGGCCGGCAAGCGCGGCGCATTGCGCTGGTACGGCGCACGGCTAGTGACGACGGTGACTTCACAGCCGCGTCGGGCGAGGTCTTGGGCGATTTCCGTCGTGAACTGCGCGACGGCGGCCGTTTCCGGGTGGAAGTAGTGCGTCAAAATCAGGATTTTGGGCGGCGCGACGGGGGATTGTACCAGCTGTGGCGGTGTCACAGCGGAAGCGGCGTCGTTCATGGGACGGTTTCAGCCACTGGGTCGGCGGCGTCGGCTTGGCGAATGATCCGCCGGCGCACCCACTGCGCCGGGCAACCACGATAAATCCCGTACGGCTCGGTTTTTCCGCCAATGACGCTCCCGGCGGCGACGACAACGTGGCTTTCCAGGCGCGTACCGGGCAAAACAATGCTTTTTGCTCCCACCCACGCGCCGTCGGCGATCTCAATCGGCGCCGTTATCAGGTCAAAGCACGGCGACGTGTAATCGTGGTTGCCTGTCAGCAGGTACGCCCCCTGTGAAATGCAGGCATGCGCACCAATCGTCACTTGGGCGAGGTTGTCAATCCACGCGCCTTCGCCAATCCACGTAAAGTCGCCGACGGAGAGAAACCACGGGTACTTGATGTTGACGTTCGGTTTGATGACGACGCCGCGCCCAATCCGCGCCCCGAACGCCCGCAAGAGCGCCGCCTTGAACGCCGAGGGGTACGGCAGGTCGGATTTGAACACCCAGGCGTTGACCAACATCCACAGCGCCCGTTTGAACATCGGCCCCGGACGATACCAAGCGTTGTCAAAGCGCGATAGGTCAACCGTCGTCATGCGGCAAGGATGCGTTCGTACGTCGCCAGCAACTTCTGCGCCACCCGATCCCAAGTGTAATTGTTGAGAATAAAGTCCCGCGCCCGCGCGCCCATCGCCTGCGCCGCAACCGGGTCAGACAACAGCCCGTCCAGTGCGTCCGCGATGGCCTCCACTGAAGCCTCCACAATGCGCGCCGCGCCGGCCGCGCCGGCCTCCGGGAAGTTGCAGCCGGTCGTCATCACGGTCGGCGCGCCCGCCGCCAAGCACATCAGAATGCCCATACTAAAGCCTTCGGAATAGGAAGGCGCAACATGCACCGCGACGCTGCGCAGCATCGCGTAGAGCGGCGGCCCGCTCATCCAGCCGACGAACGTCACCGCCTCCATACAACCGGCGTCAATAAAGAACTGTTTGGCGCGCGGCAGAAAGCCGACGTTGTCCTGTCCAACCACGAGCAAATGCGTCTCCGGATGCTTGGCGTGCACGCGCGCAAAGGCCGGCGCAAGCAGGTCAAGTCCCTTTTTGGGATCAATCCGCCCGAAAAACAACACCAAACGCTTGCCGCGCAGGGTCGGGTGGTTCGCGTAAAAAGGCTCGCCGTCGGGCAACGTCTCAAACTCCGCTCGGTGCAGGCCGTTGGGAATCAGTTCAATAGGTGTGCCGAGGTTGAGCCGGCCGATGTGTTCGGCTTCCTGCGAAGCGGTCGCCTGAATCAAGCGCGCTCCACACAACGCCGGACGTTCAATCCAGTTGAAATACAAACGCTTCTTCCACGCTTTGTAGGCGAGCGCCCACGGTTCAAGCATCCCATGCGGTGTCGTGACGTACGGGATGCGTTGTCGGCGGCACCCCCACTGTACGGCGGCGATCAGCGGCGCAAAGATGGAGTGCGTATGCACCACATCGTAGCCGCGACCATAACGCCAACACCATCGCGCCAGTGAGGGACTAAGGATGAAATCCTTGCGATGCCGGCAGGGGAAATACATCACCCGGTAGCCGTCTTCCAGAAGCCAAGTGTGGTGCGTCACCGGGCGGCGGCGGTCGCCGTCGGCGTCGGTGGTGACGATGTCGGCGGTCGCTCCTGCCTGACCAACCGCCTGGGCAAGCTCCGTGACCACCTTTGCAATCCCCCCGTATTTCGCGCCTAAGTAAGGAACGACAAACAAAACCCGCATGGCGCTTCCACGCTCAGGACAGGAGCCGCGCCGACTGCAGCCACTCGGCCGTTCGGCGAACGCCTTCCGCCAATGTCGTGACGGGACGCCAGCCGAAAACATCCGCCGCCGCCCGGCAATCAAGGCGGATATGCGGCGCGTCAATCGGCCGCGCCGGCTCGTAGCGCACCGTGAGCGACCGACCGATGGCTTCCTCAATCACGGCGACTAGCTCGTTCAAACTGTAGCTGCGTCCGCCGCCGAGGTTGAACACTTGGTTGACACCCCGGTGACTCACCCCAGCTTGCACCAGTGGCTCCACCATGTCTGTCACAAAAAAGAAATCACGGCTTGTTTGCCCATCGCCGAAGATCACGATAGGTTCGCCCCGCAGGGCGCGGTACAAAAAAACCGCCACTGCTCCCTGCCGACCCAGCGGATTCTGGCGTGGGCCATACGGCACTGACGGACGGAAGACGACATACTCAAGGCCGTAGAGGTGGTGATAGACCCCAAGGTACTTTTCAACAGCCAGTTTCGTCACCCCATACGCATTAATGGGTCGGGTCGGATGGTCTTCGGCGATGGCGTCCGTTTGGGGCAGGCCGTAAACCGTTCCGCCGGAAGAGACATACACCACACGCCGGACGCCGGCTTCACGGCAGGCTTCGAGGAGGCCAACGGTTGGCATCAGGTTTGACTCAACGTCCGCCATCGGATGACGAGTAGCGCTTTCATGGATTGAACTCCAAGCAAGGTGATACACCGTCTCGACGCCGAATTCGGTCAGCACATTGCGGACAAGATCGTGGTCGGCGAGGCTGCCCAACACCAATCGCACGCTGGGCGGCAGTGGGTCATAGCGCCGCTCGCGGCGGTCAAAAACAATCACGGAAGCTTGCTGCGCCAACCGATCAACAAGATGTGAGCCGATGAAGCCGTTGCCGCCGGTGACGAGCACATTCGTCATGCTTACCTAATCGGATGGAAACGCGCTTCAAATCCGGGCCGGAATCGGCCTCGGCGGCGTCCAAGGTGTGGGCTGGTCGTCGGCTTTCTTCAACAGATGGCGGTTGAACCAAGCAAAGGTCAGCACGGTTAGTGACGACATCCCTAACCAAGCGTAAACGCCCGGCAAGTCGCCGCCACGTAGGAGTGGGACGAGCCAAGCGACGAACAACCCACGGAAGACGGTGTAAATAAATGGATGCAAGCCAGCCATCCATTGCGTCAGGGCGGCCAAAGCTACGCCGTAGATGACGGCAAATACGGCAATACCGACCGCGCCGCCTTCGCCGTAAAACGACCCATAGAGGGACTGGGAAATACCTAGTGGACCTAAAGACTCATCCCGCAGGCGGAGTTTGTTAACATATCCGCCAACCGGCTTGTCAGGCCAGAGATCGCGTGGAATCGGGCGTGTCAAAACTTCAAGGTGTTCCATACCGAGCGTGAAGTCCATCAGTTCAGGATACACAAACCGAACCATCACGAAGCCGTCCAGCATGTTGGCGTCTTCACCCGCCACCAGTCGATCCCAAGAGCTATCAGTCTGCTGGAAAATGAATAACTTGTCGTTTACATTAGTCTGCCGTGCCGCCCCACCCACACTGAAAGCAAAGACAGTGAACACCGCGCCAAGCAACAGCGCCACGGCACGCTTACGCGGCGCATAGAACACGGAAAGCGCCACGGCAATGCCGATCACCAACCCAACGAACTGAAACCGGAGGAAGGCGCTAAAGTTGTTGTACGCCGCCGCCGCCACGATGATCAAGCACACCGCCTTCTGAAACGACGTTTCCAGTGCGCCGAAGCGCCAAGCGGCAACCAACAACGTCGCCACGCCGATCAGTATCAGGGGAGCGAGGAACAAATAACTACTGTTGCTGACGACGAAGGCTATGCTGCGGGCGTACTCGCTCAAGAAGAAAAACACAATTCCCAACGTTAGCAGCGACGACACCGTACGCGGTGGCAGCCGGCGCAAACCTTCCGGGACAACGACCGGGAGCTTCTGCCGCATGGCGGCGCAGTAGGACGCCATTAGCACAAACTCGCCGAAGGCGATATAGGGCAGCGTCTCCAGCGCGTCCTCGTCGGTAATGGGCGGCAGGCCGAACGTGTGCACCGTCTCCATCCACTCGCCCCACCCTTGTGTCACAGCAAAGTACCGGTAGGAGCTGAAGAACATCGTCAGCCCGGCGATAATGAGCGGCGTTTCGTCGTTGCGGCGGAAAAACCAGACGACAGCGAACGCCAACAGCGCCGTCTGAACCAGAACAACCAGCGGAAACAGTCCGTCCATACCACGCCCTCATCAATGGTTTGGGCTGTCTAAAACCCGCTCCAAAAGTGTTTTCCAGCGCAGGCCGTAAGTTTCCCAAGTGTACGCCTCCGCCTTTCGCCGCGCCAGTCGTCCCATGGCAAAAGTTTGGTCAGGTCGGGTGAGCGCCGCTTCCATGACAGCTTGCAACCGCTCCGCGTCGCCGGCCGCCATCAGCCAGCCGTCCACGCCGTCCTCAATCACATCCGGCCCCGCCGTGGCGTCCGAGGCAATGACCGGTACGCCGCACGCCATCGCCTCCAGCACAACCAGTCCGAAGCCTTCAAAATAACTCGGAAACACCAATACGTCGCAGCGCCGAATGAGGTCGGGCAGATCGCGGTGCGGGCGCTTCCCCAAGACGCTCAGCCCCGGCAAATCCGGTATCAGCCGCCGAACGGCCGGGGCGACCGGCCCGACCAGCCACAGTTCGGCCTGCCGCGCCGCCAGCTTGCGCCACACCTCCAGCAAGAGCGGAAGCCCCTTGCGCGCCGTCAGCGATCCCAAAAACAAAAACCGAAACGGACGCCCCTCTTCCCGCGCTGAACGCGGCGTGAAGGCGTCCAAGTCTACGCCGTAGGGATTCACCATCACCTTGCCTTCAGGAACGCCATGCGCCAGCAGCGACCGCTTTGTGAAACTCCCCGCAACGACAATCGCCGTCGCCAGTTCGTGTTCTTTTTGCTCATGGGCCAACATTTCCGGTGGCGGCGGAACGACGGTTTCGCGCCAGTCCGGGTAGCGGGCGGCAACCGCCTCAAGTACCTGCTTTTTCCACAGCGGATGGGCGATGCTCTGATCCAAGATGAACGGCTTGCCCAACTCGCGGCAGCGTTCGGCCAGAATCCAAGACGACGTATCAAAGCCAATCACTGCTCCAGCCGCGCGCAATGCCGCGAGCGGCACAGCCCTTTGAAAGCGCGCGTTGCGCGTCAGGAACACGTCGAGCGCCGGTTTTCCGCGCCGAACCGCCCACAACGCCGCCAGTTCACGCCACGGCTGCAAGTGAAGCCGGTTGCGCGGCACACCCGCCAGCAGCCGATTGCCCAGTCGTTCGCGGACGCCAGCCGATTGAGATAACCACCGCACCCACCACGCTTCTTCGCGGAGCGCCAGCCCAGTCCAGAATCCGCCCAACAGACCCTGCCGCGCCAACTGCCGGGCAAGCTGGAAGGCATGCTGCGTACCGGGATGGACGAGCAAAACGTTCATGGCGTCGCGCCGGGGCGGCCGGCTACAAGCGGGTTGTCACCCAGCAAGTGGGAATCGTGCGCGCTTCCGGGCCGAACAGCCAGTGCGGTTTCAATCGGCGCACCTCAACCGCCCGATTCATTGCGCGCAGGCGGCCAACGACGGGTTCCAGTAGGTGCTCGCCATGCACTTCCACCACCCACTGCGTCGGCGCCGCCAACAGCCGCGCCGCGCCGTCCAGTACATCCACTTCCGCGCCTTCAACATCCACTTTGACCAACGCCGGACGACCGACCAGCGCCGGACGCGCCTCCAAGGCGGCGTCCAGCGTGACGGTTGTCGCGTTGTTGGTCGCGCCGACGTACGCCGTGACAAACTCAAAGGTCGCGTCCGCATAGGCTTCCGCCCAGACACGCGCCGGGCGAGTCAACTGCTCGCTCAGGACGGCGTCCTCACCCAGTCCCGGCTCAAACGCGACAACATGCGGCCGCCGGCCCTGCTTCAGGATGGCCGTTGCACAACCATAGGTGAAATAGCCGTCGTTGGCCCCAACATCCCAGACAACCTCAACCTGCTTGAGCGCCGCCTTCAGCCACGGGTTGAGGACGTGCTCGTACGCCCCCAGCATCTTCCGCTTGGCATGAGCCGGATTGAGAATGAGACGCGCGCCGCGAAACGGTCCCGCTAGGATTGTGACGGGGGTTGGCGTCCGCCGTGTCAGAAGCGCCGCCCAACTCATGGCCTGTGTTTCGCCGAACCGTGGTAGCCATTGACGGTGAGCATTGTCCCATCCCCTTCTTCAGTGAAAATCTCCCGCAGCAATGCGCCGGCCTTCATGCCGTTGATGATATGCACCGACCGGACGCCCGACCGCAACGCCCGCGCCGCCGCTTCCAGTTTCGGCAGCATCCCTCCGGCGACCCGCCCTGCCGCCATCAACGCCGCCGCTTGGTGCAATGTCATCCGGCTGATGCGTTCGCCCCGCTCGTCCAGAACACCGTCCACATTCGTCGCCAACACCAGCTTCTCAGCCCGCATTTCGGCCGCGATCGCCGCCGCCACCGTGTCGGCGTTGACATTGTAGATGTCACCGTCCTCATCCGCCGCCAGCGACGCCATCACCGGCACAAAATCCTTCTCGATCAGCGTGTCCAGCAGGCGCGTATTTACATCAAGAATTTCACCGACGTAGCCGTAGTCCACTGTCTGCGGCTTGCCGGTCTCTAGATTGACGATGACTTGCGGCGGACGCTTGCGCGCCGTCAGAATGTTGCCGTCCACGCCGCTTAGGCCTACCGCTGGCACGCCTGCCTGCCGCAGCGCCCCCAGAATCTCAACATTGACCTTACCGCCGAACACCATCTTGACCACATCCAACGTCCGCTCGTCCGTTACGCGCCGGCCGTTGATGGTCTTCGGCTTGATGCCGAGTTGCCGGCTGAGTTCATTGGCTTGTATTCCCCCGCCATGAACCACCACGACGCGAATGCCAATTTGCGCGCACAGCGCCAGTTCTTCACAGAAGGAATCCAGCGTAGCCTCGTCGGCGGCGACCTTGCCGCCGAACTTCACGACAAATGTCTTGCCTTTGAAACGGTTGATGTACGGGAGCGCCTCCCGCAACACATTGACATCAAATCCCATAGCCTTTCAGATTAGGTTCAAACAATACAGCAGAATTGCCTTCTGGACGTGTAGCCGATTTTCAGCTTCGTCATAGCAATCATTTTGCGCCGATTCGAGCACCGCGTCCGTGACCTCGACATTGCGGCGCAACGGCATGCAGTGGAGAAAACGCGCCCGTCCAAGCTTTTCCGGGGTCAGCATCCAGCTTCGATAATGCGCCGGCGGCGGCGCGCCGTAGTTCTCTAGCGAAGTCCACGACTTCGCATACACCACATCTTGCGTGGCCAGTACGGACTGGTCATGGACGACTTCGACGCCCGGCAGCCGCGCCATGACCGTTTCAGGAAGCGAAAAACCCGGCGGCGCGACAATTGTCAACTGACAGCCGAGTTGCACGGCGGCGAGAGCGAACGAATTCGGAACAGCAGTCGGCAGCGCCTTGACGTGCGGCGTCCACGCCAACGCCACCCGCAGGCCGTCCGTCCGTCCAAAACGCTCACGAATGGTCATCATATCGGCCATCGCCTGACATGGGTGATAAAGCGCCGACTCTAAATTGACGACTGGCACAGTGGCATGCCGGCGAAAAGCCTCA
This sequence comes from Chloracidobacterium sp., assembly GCA_025057975.1. Taxonomy (NCBI): domain Bacteria; kingdom Pseudomonadati; phylum Acidobacteriota; class Blastocatellia; order Chloracidobacteriales; family Chloracidobacteriaceae; genus Chloracidobacterium; species Chloracidobacterium sp. The sequence continues at coordinate 78,727 of JANWUV010000004.1, read as the reverse complement.
ATCACCGGATCAGCCTGATCCTCCGCCGCCTGTTTGAGCGATGGAAAACACCGGACGGCGAGCACGTCGAAGTACCGCGACAGGACGCGCGCGGCGTCGGCGACGTGTTCGGGTTTGTCGCCGTCCATCACGGTGCCGTCAAGGTATTCCAAGTTCCACGCGCCGCGCCCGACTTCAAGCGTGACCGACATGCCGCCCAGTTGCGCAATTCCGACGGCGAAGCTCGTGCGCGTCCGAAGCGAACTGTCAAAGAAAATCAACGCCACAGCCCGCCCAGCCAACGCCGTGGAGCGTTCCCCGCGATGTGTTATGGCGTACGTCAAAATGGCTTCAAGGGTTGAACGGTCGTATTCGCTCGTGTCTATGAAATGCCTCATGGGTTGCGTGAACGCAGCGTCAAGCCGGCGGTCTCCGGGAGGCCGTACATCAGGTTAAGACACTGAACAGCCTGGCCTGCGCCGCCCTTGAGCAGGTTGTCGAGCGCCGCCCAGACGACGGCCGTTCGCCCTCGCACGGCCAACCCAAGATCGCAGCGGTTTGTCCCAACAACCCACTTGATATTGGGCGGCTCGCCGCGCAAACGGACAAACGGTGCGGCGGCATAGCTCTCCGCGTAGAGATGACGCAGCGCGTTATCCGTCATCGTTTGTCGCAGCCGTACATAGGCGGTGATGAGGATGCCGCGCACAAAGGGACCCGAATGCGGCTGGAAGACAAACGCCACGTCACAGCCTGCGGCACGGCGGAGAGCTTGGGCAATCTCAGGCACATGCCGGTGCGTAAACGGCTCGTAGGCAAAGAGCGCGTCGGTGCGGAAAGGATGGTGCGTCGTTGCACGCGGCGCGACGCCCGCCCCAGAAGAACCCGTGACGCCGTTGACAAACGCCTCGTCGAGCAAGCCGGCGGCGGCGAGCGGATACAGCGCCAATGTCACCGCCGTGGCGAAACACCCCGGGGCGGCGACATAGCGCGCTTGACGAATGTCATCCCTGAAAAGCTCCGGTAGGCCATAAACGAAGCGACCAAGCCACGCCGCCGCTTGGTGCGGACGGCCGTAGGTGGCTTCGTAAACTTTTGGGTCGCACAATCTGAAGTCGGCCGAGGCATCAATGACGCGACGAGCGGCAGTAAAAGCGTCAATGTGCGTCATGGCCTCGCCGTTCGGAAGCGCGAGAAACACAACCTCAGCTGCGCCGACTTCGGTCAGCGGGGCGATGGTCAGATTAACATCCGCCAGATTCGGGTGAACATCTGCCACCGTTTTGCCGGACGATTCCCGTCCGGTCACAGCAATAAGCTCAACGTGCGGGTGATCGAGCAACAGGCGAACAATTTCGCCGCCGATGTAGCCGGAAGCCCCGACCACAGCGACGTGCAACGGCGTCGCTGGGGCGGATGGAGACTCAGTCATTCGTTGTTCATGCCACGGCGACATCCGGCGCGTAGCAGACGGCCGGCTGCGCCAAATGCAAAATGTTGCCCGTCAAGTTCAAGGTGGCGAACAGCCTTTCTGGGTACTTCAGGGCGTTGACGGCCGGAATCCCCAAATGGGCTTCAAGGTAGTCCGAGCCGGAGATGTTTTCCGTCGCCAGCCCGCTAAAGGCGGCAATGCGCACGCCGAGTTGGTCAAGGTAAATGCGCGCGCCGTATGCGCCCATGAGGTCGCCGGCGCACACCACGACCGCCGCCACAGACGCCATAATGTCGGCGTCTGTAATAACCGAATCTACGCGGTAGTGCCCGAAAATTCCGTCGCCCAGCTCGAAGATGAGCAAGTCACCGTCTAGCGCGTTGGCGATCGTCTTAACGATAGGAGCGAGATCGCGGGCATCCACTGTCGAAGGAAGACCGCAATCAAGGAAGCTTTTGACATCCACAGCCCCGGCGGCTTCAAACTTCTTGAGATCGCGGATGGCACCGACGCCAGAAAGCTTGGCTGCGCCGACGCGGAAGCCGTGCGCCGTCGCTACGCGGATAAGTTCCGACGCTGTGACCGTTTTGCCAACGTTCATACATGTCCCGACGACCAGCACGATTGGACGCCGCCGCAGCAAGTGAGTCGCCATCGGGAGTGCATCGCGCTGCAGGGTGACGACGCCGCGCTCGTCGTGGAGCGTGCCAAGGTAGCGCACCTGCGTCGCCTCACCGAGCGCCGTCGTCGCGTCCAGAAACTTCCCGATGACCCCGCCAACGTTGAGCAGGGCGAGTTGGTCGTTTTCAGCCAGCATGTCGGGAACGCAGCCGACAAAGCCGCGTAGCGCCTGCCGTGAGCCAAGCACGCCGATGATGCGTTCACCGGCGACCAGCGGCGTCGTAGCTCCGTCCAACAGTTCCAGATGCGGGTAGTTTTCGTTGACCCGCAGCACTTCGACGGCCACGACATCGCCAAGCTGCGCGGTCGAACGGGGTTGAATGGAAATGTTCTTGCCGATAACGGCCCGGAGCGTCGAAGAACCTCGTTTCATGGCGCATCCTCCCGGTGTGCTGCGCGCGCAGCGGCAATCTGGTCGGCGATTCGCGCCGGCGACGTGCCCCCATGCGAGGCGCGTCCGGCGATGGATTGTTCAGGCGTGAAGGTTTCAGGCGTCACGCTCAGACCGAGCGCCGCCCACTCATCGGCAGAGACCTGAGAAAAAGGTACGCCATGACGCACCACATTGCCAATCATTGTGTATGCCGTTCGGAACGGCACGCCCTGCGCAACCAGTTTTTCAACTAGGTCGGTCGCATAAAGCCTTTCGTCTGACGCCGCTTGACGCATAATCTCACGGTTCACCGTCAGGCGTTGCACAGCCAACGTACATACCTTGACCGACGCCGCCACAGTTTCCGCGACGCGCGCCACCGGCGGCTTTGTCTCCTGCAAATCGCGGTTGTAGCCGACCGGCAAACCCTTGAGCGTCGTCAGCAGGTTGACCAATTCCCCAATGCACTGGCCAGCGCGACCGCGCACCAACTCCAGACAATCAGGGTTCTTCTTTTGCGGCATGAGGCTCGAACCGGTCGTCAATTCATCCGGCAAACGAATGAAGTTGAACTCCTGCGAGCACCAAAGAATGAGGGTCTCAGCCAACTGCGACAGGTGAACAGCCAGCAGCGTGCAGGCGAAGACAAACGCCACGGCAAAATCGCGATCCATTACGGCGTCCAGCGCGTTGCTGAACAGGCCGTCGGCGTTAAGCAGTCGCGCCGTCAGGAAGGGGTCAATCGGGACGGCCGTCCCAGCCAATGCGCCAGCGCCCAACGGTGAGATCAACGGTTGACGCAAGCGCTGCGCGTCGCGCATCAGCGCGGCGTGATAGGCTAGCAAAACATGAGCGAACGACACCGGCTGCGCTCGTTGCAGATGAGTATAGCCCGGCATGACCACATCGGCGCAGGCTTCGGCCTTGTCCACTAGCGCGACAGTCAGCTCCCCAAGAGCGGCGCGCAACTTCGTTTCGCAATCGCGCACGTAGAGCCGCAAGTCCAGCGCTACCTGGTCGTTGCGGCTGCGCGCCGTATGCAGCAGGTGGGCGTCCTCACCGATGAGTTCTTCCAGCCGCCGTTCGACGTTCATGTGAACGTCTTCATAGGCCGGGTCCAGCGTCAGACCTTCGGCGCGAATTCGTTCGAGACCCGTCCGCAAACGCGCCGCTTGGTCGGACGTCAGCACGCCGCAGGCTTCCAGCATGGCGACGTGCGCCAGCGAGCCGCGCAGGTCGGCGTCCAGCAGGCGGCGGTCGGTTTCCACCGAAGCGACAAAGGCGGCGATGTCGGCGTCCATCGGCGCGCTGAAGGCGGCGCGCAGGCTCTGCGCCGGCGACGATTCGGACGACGATGTTGGAAAACCGGCGGCGTGGGTCATTCGTGACTCGATGGAGGTTCGGGATGCCAATGCCGATACACTGTCACCTCAAAGCCGAAGAGCGCCACGGTCAACAGCGCAAAGGAGACATGCGTCAAAAGGTTGACGCGCTCCGGCTGCAAGGTTCCAAACACAACGACCAAAGCCGTCGTAATGGCGGTCATAAAACCCAACGTCGCCAGCGTTTCCTCCCAAAACAACCGCCGGTGACGGGCGTCGCCGACGGCGGCGCGCGCGGAGACATCGAAGGGGAACATCGGCATGACAGAAACCTCCACCAGAGATGGGTTTGGACGCGCCCGCGCAAAGCGTGCGCGATACGATGGGGGCGACGTGTAAACTCGGTCTTTCAGAAACACGTCGAGGAAATAAAGACTGCGCCGGTTATGTCCCGGTGGACGTTTGCGCCTGCCGTCGCAGGCGCAGCCCGTGAACGGCAATGAAGCCGCCGGCGTCGGCGGGTGAAACGCGCGTGCGCGTCTCGAAGCTCACGGCTTCGGCGTCGTACAGCCCAACGGGCGACTTGCGACCAACGACCTGTACCGCCCCCTTGTAGAGCTTTAACCGCGCCGTTCCGGTGACGTTCCGTTGAGTATGGGCGATCGTTGCGCGCAACAGTTCCATTTCAGGCGAGAACCAGAAGCCGTTGTACACCAACTCGGCGAACTTCGGCGTCAGCGTTTCCTTGAAGTGCGCCACTTCGCGGTCGAGCGTCAGTGACTCCACCGCCCGATGCGCCTGCATTAGGATAGTCACGCCCGGCGTCTCATAGACGCCGCGCGACTTCAGCCCGATGAAACGGTTTTCAACAATGTCCACGCGCCCGACGCCGTGCCGCGCGCCGAGCGCGTTGGCGCGTTCAAGCAACCGAAACGGGGACAGCGGCTCGCCGTCGAGCGCCGTCGGGACGCCCGCTTCAAAGGTCACGTCCACCAAGGCCGGTTCATCGGGAGCCTTTTCGGGATCGGTCGTCCAGCGGAACATACCGTCCGGCGGCGGCTGCCACGGGTCTTCAAGAATGCCGCCCTCATAGCTGATGTGCATGGCGTTGGCGTCCATTGAGTACGGTTTTTCCGCCGTGATGGGGACGGGAATGCCGTGCCGTTCGGCGTAGGCCAGCAAATCCCGCCGACCGACGAACGGCCACTCGCGCCATGGCGCAATGACCTTCAAATCCGGCGCGAGGGCGGCGATCGTCAGCTCAAAGCGCACTTGGTCGTTGCCTTTGGCAGTGGCGCCGTGAGCGACGGCGTCGCAGCCGGTCGCGCGCGCGGCGGCGACCAGCGCCTTGGCGATGACGGGCCGCGCCAGCGCTGTACCGAGCAGGTACGCGCCTTCGTACACGGCGTTAGCCGCGAGCGCCGGAAACACGTAGTCGCGGACAAATTCCTCTCGGACATCAGCAATGACGACTTCGCTCGCGCCGGTCGCCAGCGCCTTTTCGTGGACGGCCGCCAAGTCTTCGTCTTGGCCGACATCGGCGACAAAGGCCACGACGGGAACGCCGTAGGTCTCCTTGAGCCACGTCAGGATGACGCTCGTATCGAGACCGCCGCTGTAGGCCAGCGCAATTTTCTTCATGGCTTTCGCCCGCCTTTCTTACCGTTTTGTTTGCGCCGTACGTCGGCCGGTTCGTTCAATCCGGCGACGCGCAGGATTCGCTTCGCCACCTGCTGCGCCTTCGCGGCGGTTTTGGCGACGACCAACACCGTATTGTCGCCGGCCACCGTACCGACGACTTCCGGGAACGCCAACCGGTCAATCGCTTCGGCGACCGGATGGGCGTTAGCAGCGTCGGTATGCACCACAACCAGATTTTCCGCCGCCTGCACCCGGCGCACCAAACGCGACAGGAGGAACGCCTCGTTGGAGCTGGGTGGCACGGCCGCCGTCCGCCCGTAGTAGGCTCCGTTAGCGTCCACAAGCCTGACCAAACCAAGCTCCTTGATGTCGCGCGAGATCGTACCTTGGTCACAGACAATACCGTACCGGTTGGCGAGAGCGGCGCGGAGTTCGGCCTGCGTACGCAACCGCTCAACACTGACGAGTTCCAGCAACGCTCGGTGGCGTTCGGCCTTGTCCATCCGGCCCAGGCGTGACTCCTTCCCACGGCTGTCGTTCGCGCCCAAGCGCGCAGGCGGCGGATGTTACGCATATTTATGCATCTGTCAAGCATAGATATGCAAAGTCAGCGCCGTCCGCTTGTCCGGCAGCTTGAACGGGATCTAACGTTGTAATGGGCTGGGGCGCGCATGGGCCAGCAAGTGGTTGACGCAAAGGCGACGACCATTCACGTCGCCTCATAAGCTTGCGTAGCCGCCGGAAAGGGGCCGCGACGCTTAGCCAGCAAAGGCGGGTTCGCGCATTTTCCGAGCCAAAGTAGCGAATAGGACCGCTTTTGGAGTTCGGCGGCTAACGCGGCGCGCCAAACCGTTGGCGCGGTCCGCGCGGGGACATGCTTACCGGAAGCTGTCTCCCAGGCGATCAGCCGCCGTCTGCTTCATAGGTGAAGTCTGCACGACGCCTGACCGTAGCTAGGCCGTACAGGCGTGGCTTTCGGCGATCCCGCCTCACGGTCGGTCAGCGGAGGTCTTCAGCGTGGAACGCCGCCCACGCTGAATCCACAAGGCGCACGTCCTCAAACGTCGTCGGTAAGCTTAATGCCAAAACGTTCCGCCATGCGGTAGAGCGTCCGGCGGTCAATCCCCAGAATTTCCGCCGCCCGTGTCCGGTTGCCCTTGACCGTCTCCAGCACATAAAGCAGATACCGCCGTTCAAGCTCATCAAGGGTTGGTAAATCGGCGAAATCTGACGCCGAACGGGTTGGCGCCGGCAACGCTTCAGACCGCACCTCCGCTGTTTGCAGCTTGAGCGGCAGGTCTTCGGGACGAATGACGCCGCCGCGCGCATGGAGCGCGGCGTACTCGACCGCCGCCTGCAACTCACGCACGTTGCCGGGAAAGTCATAGGCCGCTAGCGCTGCCAACGTCTCTGGAGCTAGCCGCAAGCCCCGACCAAGGCTCTGAGCGGCGCTCTGAAGAAACGCCTCCGCCAACAACGGCACATCTTCCCGCCGCTGGCGCAACGGCGGTACGCGCAGCGTGACTGCGCTGAGCCGGTAGTAGAGGTCTTCCCGAAACCGTCCAGCAGCCACGTCAGCTTCAAGATTCCGGTTCGTAGCGGCGACGACGCGCACATCCACCTGCCGAGAGCGTGCCGCGCCGACCCGCCGCACCTCGCCTTCCTGTAGCGCGCGCAGCAGCTTGACCTGCATGGACAATGGAATATCGCCAATTTCATCGAGAAAAAGCGTGCCCCCGTCGGCTTCCTCCCACAACCCCTTCCGGTCGGCGACAGCCCCGGTGAACGCGCCGCGTACGTGACCAAACAACTCGGCTTCAAGCAGATGTTCGGGCAGCGCGCCGCAGTTGACCGGCACAAAGGGGCCTTCGGCGCGTCGGCTGTGCCGATGGATCGCGCGCGCAACAAGTTCCTTCCCTGACCCCGATTCACCAATGATGAGCACCGTTGAGCGCGTCGGTGCGACGCGGGCGATTTCCTTGTACAGCGCAACCATCAGCGCCGAACGCCCCACCATGCCGGAAGTGTCCATTACAGCCGCTGGCGTCGGCGGCGGCGTCTCCGTTGTGCGCGTGAACGCCGCTTGCGCGGCGGCGATGACCTCCTCCACCTTGAACGGCTTGGAAATGAAATCCCAAGCGCCGTCGCGCGTCGCTGCCACCGCTGCATCAAGCGTTCCAAAACCCGTCACCAGAACAACTGGACAACGGGCCCGAAAATCCTTGAGAAGGTCGAGACCCGTAGCGTCGGCTTCAAGGTTGATGTCGCTGACCACCAGATCAAAGCTTTGCTTCGCAAAGGACGAGCGTGCAGCGGCTGGGGTCGTCGCCGTCGTTGTTTCCCAGCCGCGCGCGGCAAAGATTTCACGTAACAGCTCGCACGAAGCCGCGTCGTCGTCCACAACCAGGATTCGCTTGGTCATACGGCTTGCTCCGTCGCTGGAGGTAACTCAATCCGAACGGTTGTTCCGCGACCGGGTTGGCTTGTCACCGTCAGGTCGCCGCCGTGGTCGCGGATGATTTGCCGCGCCACCACCAAACCCAAACCCGTACCGCTACCGCGCGGTTTCGTCGTGAAAAACGGTTCAAAGATACGCGCCCGCACCTTTTCCGGCATGCCCTGCCCTGTGTCACGCACCTCGACGACAAACCGTTCAACACCCGTTCCGCTTTCCCAGCGGGCGCTGGTCACAATAAGTTGACCGCCTTCCGGCATAGCGTCCAGCGCATTGTTGAACAGGTTGATAAACACCTGTTGTAGTTGATCCGCCACGCCACGCAAGAGCAGCGGCACACCGTCCACTTGCGTTATCAGATGAATGTTCCTCGCCTCCAGCGCCGGTTGGATGACTTCAAACGTCCGGCGCAACACCGCGTTCAAATCGAGCAACTGGTGTTCGCTGACATCCGGGCGTGTCCGATCCAGCATGGCGCGTACAATGCGTTCAATCCGCTCAATCTGCGCCCCAATGGTTTCCAGCCGCCGCTGCGCCTTGGCGTTGCCGGCGACTTCGGCGCTCAAAAGCTGGACGTGGCCACTGATCAGATTGAGCGGCGTCCCGACTTCATGCGCCAACTGCGCCGCCGTCTGTCCCGCGGCCGCCAGACGCTCCATATCGGTCAAGCGGCGAGTAGTCTCCCACAGTTCGCGGTTGAGCGCCTCAAGCTGCGCGTTGCGCTCTGAAAGGGCTAGCGTCGCTTCGGCGACGCGCTCTTCCAACAGTTGGCGCTGACGCTCCCGTTCTTCCGTCATCGAACGCACCTGCGCCAGCATTTGGTTGTAGCCGTCCGCTAAGCGTCCCAGTTCATCGGTCGAGCGCGTTTCCACGGTCGCCGACAAATCGCCCTGCTGGACTCGGTGCATCGCCGTCAGCAGACGTTCAATCGGCCGGTAGATGGTGCTGCGGAAAAACCAGTTCATCGCCAAGGTAATCGCCGCTACACAGCCCAGCGCGAGCCACAGCGCCAGCGTGCGGTAGCGCGCAACAACGTCGCCGGCAGCGTCGCATCGCTCAACGTATTCCACCGCGCCTTCCGCCCGCCCCGTCCGCTTGATGGGCACGCACACCCAGTAGGCTTCTCCGCCAACGCCCATCAGCCGGCGTTTAGTCGGCAAGTTGGCGACGGACGGCGTACGGAGCGACATAGCGACGGCTTCGGAGTCGGGCGGCGGCAGGTCGTCGTCCACCACGGCCGCCGTCACCTGGTAGGTTTTCCCGACGCGCTCCCATACGCGGACGCCGACCGCGCCCGGCCGCGCATTTTTCGCCACCGTGACGAGACGGTTCAACGCCGTTTGTTCATTTGGTAGGCGCGCAATCTGCTCGGCAAGCGTGACGGCGTGGAGCTTGACGCGCGCCCGTTGCTCCTCACCCAGCAGCCGGCCCAGTTCGCGGCTCGACAGCCAGACAAACGCGCCCAAGACGCCAATCGTGATGACCGACGCCAGAAGCGTCGTACGGGTATGCAGTTTCAAAGCCATGGCAGGTCGGACGCCGACGCCGAGCTTGACGCTGGTTTCCAGCGCACGGTATGGGTTGGGTAACCAGTAGGCCGCGCCGGCGGCAACGGCAGGAGAACTTGATGTCTCACGGTACGGATCATCCAACAGTCGGCGTTATTGGACTGGGCTATGTGGGGCTTCCGCTCGCTGTACAGTTTATTCGCGGCGGCTGTCGCGTTATCGGGTTCGACATTGATGAGCGCAAAACGGCGGCCGTCAACGCCGGACACAGTTATATCAAAAGCGTCCCGACGGCAGTGATCGCCGAAGCCGTCGCCGCTGGACGCCTGAGGGCGACGACCGATTTCACGCATTTGGCCGAGACGACGGCCGTTCTGATTTGCGTCCCAACGCCGCTCACCCCGCATCGGGAACCGGATTTGTCATTCATCACGCGCACGGCCGAGGCTGTCGCGCCGCACATCCAACGTGGGCAACTTATTAGTCTGGAATCCACTACCTATCCCGGTACAACGGAAGAAGAGCTTGTCCCCCGTCTGGAACGCGGTTCGGGTCTGCGCGCCGGTCTGGATTTCCACGTCGTCTATTCACCGGAACGTGAAGACCCCGGCAACCCCCATTTCAGCACGCGCGACATTCCAAAAGTCATTGGCGGGCTAACCGCCGACTGCCTGGCGGCCGGCATAGCGCTTTACCGGCATGCCGTCCACACGCTCGTCCCGGTGTCTTCGCTGCGCATCGCCGAAGCGACTAAGCTAGTTGAGAACATCTTTCGGTGCGTCAACATTGCCATGGTCAACGAACTCAAAATCGTCTTTGACGCCATGGGGATTGACGTGTGGGAAGTGCTTGAGGCCGCCAAAACCAAGCCGTTTGGCTTTATGAAGTTTGAGCCAGGGCCGGGCCTCGGCGGACACTGCATCCCGATTGACCCCTTCTACCTGACGTGGAAGGCGCGCGAGTTCGGCGTTCAGACCAAGTTCATTGAGCTGGCCGGCGACATCAACACCAGCATGCCGCGCTACGTCGTCACACGCCTCCTTGAAGCCCTTTCAGACGCTGGCAAACCGTTGCGCGGGGCGAATATTCTGCTCTTAGGGTTGGCCTACAAGAAAAACGTGGATGACCCGCGCGAGTCGCCGACGTTCGCAATTTGGGACTTGTTGCGCGCGCGGCAAGCGAAGGTTCGCTTTCACGACCCGTACATCCCCACTGCCCCGCCAATGCGCGAGTACCCCACCTACGCCGGAACGCCTTCCGTCCCGCTGACCGCTGATGTCCTGGCGCAGAGCGACGCCGTGGTGATCTGTACAGCGCACGACGTGATTGACTACGCCTTTGTCGTTGAGCATGCACCGCTGGTGATTGACACCCGCAACGCCTGTGCAGCGGTCCCGATTGAGCTTCGGCGTGGCAAGGTCGTCAAGGCTTAGGGCCGTCTCCATGTTAGCAAACGATGTCCTACGCGAACGGCACCAGTGGTTTGACGTGCTACTGTGCTACTCGCCACACATTCTCTCGGAAGCCTCCCTAATGCCTCAGCAGGCATTTCCTCCATTCGGCAGCGCACGAGTCTGGCTTGCCGAAAAGCCCCCGCCCACAACTAGGTGACCAACTTCAGCTTGCTGTGCCGGACGCCGTACGTGAAATAAATGGCATAGCCAGTGGCCATCCAGATAACCAGCCGCAACCACGTGTCCAACGGGAGGGCGGCCATCATTGCAAAGCAGACTAGAATCCCCAACACCGGCACCAGTGGGACAAACGGCGTCTTGAACGGCCGCTTCCGCTCCGGCTGCGTGTAGCGCAGCACGATGACGCCGACGCACACCAAAATGAACGCAAACAGCGTCCCGATGCTGGTCATTTCACCTACGACGCGTGCTGGCACAAACGCGGCGAACAAGCTCACGAAGACGGCGAATAGGGCGTTGGACTTCCACGGCGTACGGAAGCGCGGGTGTACTTCAGAGAAAATCTTTGGCAGCAGACCATCATGCGACATGGAGAAGAAAACGCGCGACTGCCCCAGCAGCATGACAAGAATCACCGAAGCGTAGCCGGCTAAAATCGCCAGTATGATGCCTTGGTTGAGCCACTTGTAGGGCGTATGCGCAATGGCGGTGGCGACCGGCGCGATACCCTCGACGCCCCGAAACTCGGTGTAGTGCGCCAAGCCGGTCATCACATGCGCAAAGAGGATGTATAGCACCGTGCAAATTCCCAGCGAACCAAGGATGCCAATCGGCATATCCCGCTGCGGGTTGCGCGCCTCCTGCGCGGCGGTGGAAACCGCGTCAAAACCAATGTAGGCGAAGAAGATGATGCCAGCGGCGCGAACAATCCCGCTCCAGCCGAACTCGCCGAACGTGCCAGTGTTGGGTGGAATGTAGGGTTCGTAGTTCTTCGGGTTGATAAACGCCCACCCCAAGGCGATAAACGCCAGGACGATGCCGACCTTGAGCGCGACGATGAGGTTGTTGACCAGCGCCGATTCCCGCGTGCCCTTCATCAAAATCAGCGACATCGTCACCACGATGAACACTGCCGGCAAGTTGATGACGCCGTAGATGGTCGCGCCACTGGCGGTGGTGATGGAATCAAACGGTGACATGGTCAAATGCGGCGGCAGGACAATGTTGTAGTACTCCAGAAACTTAACCAAGTACCGCGACCAGCTAATCGAGACGGTCGCCGCGCCGACGGCATACTCTAGGACAAGGTCCCAGCCGATGGTCCATGCGACAAGTTCGCCCATAGTGGCATAGGAGTAGGTGTAGGCGCTGCCGGCGACAGGGATCATCGCGGCGAATTCGGCGTAGCAGAGTCCGGCGAAAAGACAGCCGACGGCGGCGATGACGAAGGAAATCGTGACAGCAGGGCCGGCGTTGTTAGCGGCGGCGAGGCCAGTAATGGAAAACAGGCCGGCGCCGATAATAGCCCCGATGCCGAGAGTCGTTAGGTTGACGGGGCCGAGGGTTCGTTTGAGCGAGCCTTCCTCAACGGACGACTCAGCTTGGAGTTCGTCAATGGATTTGACCACGAAGAGTTGATTTGCCACGCTGCGTTCCTCGGTTACTCTGGGTGAGATTCAGGCCTTGGCGCACCGGCGCACACGCCTGCAGGTTGCGTTTGGGCGTACCCCCTAGATCGCTTGCCTTGCCGGTGGCGTCAAACATAGCGCGAATGCGCACTGGCTTGCAAAACGTTGGTTGGGATGCCGAAGGAGATTCGCTGTGAATGACCAACGACCACATCCTGCTCGTTCATGGCTTGGCGTCGTTGTCGTCACGATGGGCTGGTTTCTGCTCAACCATGTTTTCGTCCACGGCCTGTTGGGCTATGGGCTGTCGGCTTATTACCTACGCGTTGTCACGTTGGTGGGCATTTCCATCGTGTTGGCGGTGAGTTTGACGCTGGTCAATGGGTGCGCCGGCCAGTTTTCGATTGGGCATGCCGGATTTATGGCTCTTGGGGCGTATGCGGCTGGAGCCGTGACGCACTTCGGAGGCGCACCCTTTGTCGCTTTACTGGACACCTTGCCCGCCTGGCCGGTACACGCCGTGCGGCTGCTGGTCTCGCTTGTAGTCGGAGCGGCCGTCAGTGGCGTCGCAGGATGGCTGGTCGGTTTGCCGACGCTGCGGCTGCGGGGTGACTACTTGGCGATTGTCACGCTGGGGTTCGGTGAGATCATTCGCGTCGTGCTGCTCAACATTGAGCCGACCGGCGGCGCACTGGGCTTCACCAACATTGCGCAGGGGCCGGACGTACCAGGGCGACTCCCCGACCAGCGGTTCGCGCTGTTTTTGGAAGACACGATGTTTTTCTGGGTTGCGCTGGCGGCGACAGGGACGGTGCTGGTGGTAGGACGCCTAGCCTATTCAAGCTTTGGGCGCAGTCTGGCGGCCGTGCGCGAAAATGAAATCGCGGCGGCGGCGATGGGGATTGACACGACGCGCGCCAAAACAACGGCGTTCGTCGTGAGTGCGGCGTTGACCGGCGTAGCCGGCGGGCTGTACGCGCACTATGACAATTATCTCAACCCAAGTTCATTTACGTTTTTGCGGTCGGTGGAAATCGTAACGATGATCGTGCTAGGCGGCTTGGGGAGCATTTCGGGCGCCATTGTCGGGGCGAGCGTTTTGACCATTTTACCGGAGGCGTTGCGCGACCTGACTCGCCTGTTGCCGCCGTCGGTGACGGCTGCTGCGCCGTTTCTAGCGAATTTGCCCGATTACCGGATGGTGTTTTATTCGCTCCTGCTGGTAGGGCTAATGATTGCGCGGCCGCAGGGTCTCTACGGACGGCGTGAGTGGCCGTGGCTAATGCGGCTTTTCAGCGGAGGCGCGGACGGCCGTGAGCTGAGGGCGACGAATGAAGGCCGACATACACCCGTTGAATCAACCCAGCGCTAATTGACAACACGACGCGAAAAGCTTAGGCTTGCCCACTCTCGCTTGGGGCTAGGTAGCTCAGTTGGTAGAGCAACGGACTGAAAATCCGTGTGTCGGGGGTTCGATTCCCTCCCTAGCCACTTCACCACTAAGTACTTACGGGCGCACCGAACAACGCTTTGCTTGGTTGTGGGTCAATCCGGTGTAATTCGACTCGCCTCCCCGCCCCACAAGACGGTTCAACCTCGTTCCCCTTCCCCGCGCCGATAGGGTGACGCCACGTGCTGGACAAACATCCAGCCAAGCAGCAGGGCGATGAACGTACTCGCCCACCCCATCGTCGTTTCGCCAATCCAAAATGTCACGGCGATGTTGAAGCCCAAAATCCCAAAATACACCCCTAGCGGCGCGGCGTGCTTCAACGGAAAATCGAACGCCCCACGCTGCGAAACCGTCCGCAACACCGTCTCCTCCAACAACCGGAAGCTCGTCGTAATCAACACTGCCACCACAAACCACCCTAGGTAGTTCTCAATCGTTACGCCAAAGTGGGAGCCGCCGTGCGGGTAGTCGTACAGCTTGCCCAGAAACCACCGCTCCCCCTGCAACGTCACTGGGTCAATCACCACGTCCAGAAACATCATCAGCAGACCGGCGTAAACCACCGTCAACCATGAGCGCCGCGCGGCTGCGTCCCCAACCGTCGTGTGCCATGAAACCCACGGCGTCCGCAGAATGACCGCCGCTTCAAAACTCACAAACGACAGAAACGCAAAGGACAGCGAATCGAAAAACGGCACGCCGGCGACCCACAATTCACGGTCGCGCGTGTCATCAAAGTAGCGATACAACCCGAAGGGGAATCCGTTGTGGATGGAACTCCACTCACAGGCAAAAGCCAGCAAATACGCTAGCACCGTCCAGACCAGCGCCCGCACCCAGCCCATCCGCGACACCGCCAAAAACAGATAGGCCAGCAAAAACACAAACACGTAGGGACGCATCGCCACCGTCCCCACCAGCAGGCGCGGCACGTCGGTCATGGCTGAAAATCACGGATGACCGGCAACGGCTCCTCCGTCGTCAACAAATCCAGCGCCGCCAGAATCACCCGCCGCTGAAGCGCCGCGTTATGCGGCTCACCCAAGGGATACCCCAGGGGAAACGGTACCCAGAGCGCACGCGGCGGGCGCACTTTCTCCGTCACAAAACGGTACAGCGAAATCGAAACCGTCACGATCCCTTCATTCTCAAAGGCAGCTTGAATCAGTCCGACCGACTGATTGCACATCGGTCAGACAGGCGTCAGCAGGGCGACCTCCACCCCGTCCGCCCGCGCCTGACGCGCCGCTTCCGGGGCGGTTCGATTGATGAGTTCGCCGGGCTTGGGAATCGAGCCGCAGAACGACCACGCCCGCTCATTCAACCGCCCCACTACCCCCTCGGCGACGAGCTCCTGAAAGCGCGTGATCGGCAGCGCCAAGTTCGGATCGCGTTCAATGCCCGTATGGTCAAACGACGGACTCACATGCCCCACCCTAAGCGTCGCCAAATCGACATCCGTTGGAATCACCCGAAACGACGGATCGCCCGCCAATCTGAGATCAAAGGTAGGCTGCGTCGGCAGGTGAAAGGCCGCCGTCGTCACCAGACCGACCTTGCACGCGGTCAGCGGCTTGCTTAGATGTGCCGGCCGCCAACTCGACACCGTGTAGCGATACGCTCGCATAAACGACCGGACAAGGAGACTGGCGTCAGAAAGTTCAGCCATCGGTCATAGTTCTCCTCACATAGGCGGCGGCTTTATCGCCGTTCGGCAAGGTTCAGCTTTGCCGGCGCGTCGCTTCGACCAAAATAACCATGCGGCGAACTCTACACGCTTAGGGGGAATTTTCAATAAGCCGTGCGTGCAGCCGCCGTACCGCCGTCGGGGCGTCGGCTTCGGCCATTAGAAACAACCGCGAGTGCGCCGACGGATGCGGCAGTAGCGGCGTCACCCGAAAATCGGCAAGGATTTCACTTAGCGTCGGATGCAGTTCCGTGGCGTCATCTCCGAAGTTTCCCACCACGCAGAGCAAGGCTCGCTGCGGTCTGACCTGAACTTCGCCCATACCGCGTAAGTCACGGCAGGCGGCGTCCAAGGCGTCGCCGTCTTCCACCGTCGCCGTCAGCCCCATCCGCGACGCGGCCAAATGCTCCACCAACACGCCATGAGCGTTGAGCGTCCGAGCCAGTTCTTCCAGCGCTCCCGCCGCCAGTTGTGCGCCCGCCAAACGAACATGGACGGCCGCCATACCGGTGCGATGCGTCACCGCCAGAATCGCTCCAGCCGGCGCGCCGGAATCCGGCGTAATCATTGAATAGCCCGCCTCCGGGTCGTACGAGTTGCGGATGCTCACCGGAATCCGAAGCCGCTCCACTGGCTCAATCGTCCGCGGATGGAGCACCTTCGCGCCGTACAGCGCCAAATCCGTCGCTTCCCCGTAAGCCAAATGGTCCAACCGGCGCGCGTCGGGCGCAAGGCGCGGGTCGGCCGAGTAAATGCCGGCCACGTCGGTCCAGATTTGAACCTCACGCGCCTCAAGCGCCGCGCCGATCAAGGTCGCCGAGTAGTCCGAGCCGCCCCGTCCCAGGGTCGTTGTTGCGCCGTCGAGCGTCGCGCCGATAAAACCGCCCAACACCGGAATAACGCCTTCCGCCAACACCGGCCGGAGCGTCGCGCGCGTCCGTGCAATGGTATCCTCCCAACGCGGTCGCGCGCGCCCATAGACATCATCCGTCACGATGCACGTCCGGGCGTCCACCGCCTGACATGCCGCGCCGGCGGCGGCGATGACAGCGGCCAACAACGTCGCCGACAACCGTTCACCGTACGACACGACTTCATCGCGTAACGGCGGGACAACGCCCGGATAAGCGCGCATAATCTCAAACGCCTGCGCCATACGCTCGCGGGCGGCGTAGAGAACCTCAACGAAATCACCATACGGTGCGCCGCTGGTCAGCCGCTCCGCGATGTCGCTGTACCGCGCAAACTGCGGCTCAAGGGAGTCCAGCGCCGTCGTCGTATCTTGTTCGAGCGCCAGTTTGACCGCCTTCAGCAAGGCGTCCGTTACGCCGGCCGGCGCCGATACAACGACGACCGGCCGTCGGGCTTGTTCGCGGCGCACAATGGCGGCGACGCGCGCAAAGGCGTCCGCGTCCTGCACCGACGTACCGCCAAACTTCATCACTGTCGGACGCAGGTCGGCGTCCGACGGCGCTGTGGAAACTGGATGATGGTTGGGATTCATGCGTGCAGCTTCTCAAGCGATGCCTGTAAGAGGGGGGCGACGGCATCGGGTTCAGCCAAAAAACCGTCATGGCCGTGGCTAGTGATGATTTCAGCATACTCGACAGCGACATTGACCGCCCGCATGCGCGCCGCGAGGGCGCGCACGTCCGCCGCCGGAAACAGCCAGTCGGATGACAAGCCGACAAGCCATACGTGCGCCCGAATGCGCGCTAACTCAGCGTCGGTTAGGTCAAACGTATCCATCGCTTTGCTCAAAACCAAGTAGCTGTTGGCGTCAAAGCGACGGACAAACTTTTCGCCTTGGTGATCTAGGTAGCCCGCCACATCGTAGCGCCCATGCAACGTCGCCCGTGGGTCCTCGCCCGACCGATTTGGACGCCGACCGAATCGCTCATCAAACAGCGCCGCCGACTTGTAACTGCACATAGCGATGGCGCGCGCCAGCGCGAGGCCGGCCGTCGGTTGGGCGCAGCCGTCCCCGTCCCGCCAAGCCGGGTCCTGCATGATGGCTTGGCGCTGAAGGTGATTGAGCGCCAGGCCCATCGCGGGTAAGGGGGTCGCGCCGATGGCAAGGCACAGGTCAAGATCGTCGGGAAAGTCCGTCGCCCAACGCAACGCCTGCATGCCGCCGATCGAGCCGCCAATCACGGCCGTCAACCGCGTGACGCCCAACGCCCGCAAAGCCAGCCGTTGGGCGCGCACCATGTCGCCCATCGTGACCAGCGGAAAGCGCGCGCCATAGGGTCGCCCTGTCACCGGATTGACAGTGCGCGGGCCAGTCGAGCCGTAGCACGAACCCAGTACGTTGACGCCGACAATCGCATAGCGCGTCGGGTCTAACGGCCGCCCCGGCCCAACAAGGGCTGGCCACCAATCGGCGATCCGCGCTGAACCGGTCAAGGCGTGACAGACTAGAATGACGCCGCCCGGCGCAGCTTCCAGGCGGCCGTACACGGCGCACCGCAGGGTGGCTTCCGGCAGTTCGCCGCCTGTTTCCAGTCGGAACGGACGTTCTTCAAGCGTCACATCCCGTTCGATGGTGGGTTCTAGGGCCGCCATGGCAAGCGCCGGTTTCATCTAGCCGGACGCTGAGGCAAAACATCTGCGCCGGCCGGACACCGAAAAACAATCGCCGACGTGAGGCGCTGGGACGGATATCTCTCAGCCCGAACCGTCATGTGGAGCGCCTCCGCCGACGAAGCTTGGAGAGACTCATGCCGTAGCCGCCTGCGCCGTGGACGCCGTTTCCGCAACTACTGCACTACGCAGGCCGTTTTCGAGATCGGCAATGATGTCGCGGATGTCTTCAATGCCAATGGAAAGCCGAATCATCTCCGGCGTAACACCCGTCGCCCGCTGTTCCTCTTCTGAAAGCTGTGAGTGCGTGGTCGAAGCCGGATGGATGACCAGTGATTTAGCGTCACCGATGTTGGCCAGTAGGCTGAACAGCTTGACCGAGTTGATGAACCGCTTGCCGGCTTCGTAGCCGCCACGGATGCCGAAGGTCACAAGGGCGCCGGCGCCCTTCGGGAGGTACTTTTCAACCCGCGCCTTCTGCTCGCCTTCCGCCAGCCCCGGATAGTTGACCCAGGCCACCTGCGGATGGTCCTTGAGGAACTTTGCTACGGCGAGGGCGTTTTCGGAATGCCGCGCCATCCGCAGCGAGAGCGTCTCCGTGCCCTGCGCGAGCAGAAAAGCGTTAAACGGCGACATGGCTGCGCCCATATCGCGCAAGCCCTGTACCCGCGCCTTGATGATGAACGCCAGATTGCCGAAGGCTTCCGTATAAACAATACCGTGGTAAGACGGATCAGGCGTCGTGAAGTCGGGAAAGCGACCGGACGCCTTCCAGTCGAAGTTACCGCCGTCAACAATAACGCCGCCGATGCTTGTGCCATGGCCGCCGATGAACTTCGTGGCGCTTTCAATGACAATGTTCGCGCCGTGCGCAATTGGGCGGCATAGCGCCGGCGACGCGGCCGTGTTGTCAATGATGAGTGGTATTCCGTGCCGATGGGCAATCTCAGCCAACCGCTCAATGTCAGTTACAAGCAGGTTCGGATTGCCCAGCGTTTCGGAGTAGATGGCTTTGGTGCGTTCGTCTATTAGCCCCTCAAGGCCGGTGAAGTCGTCGGCGTCCACAAACTTTACAGTAATGCCCAGCTTGGGCAGCGTGTAGCGAAAAAGGTTGTAGGTGCCGCCGTAGAGTGAATTCGTCGAAATGATGTTGTCGCCGGCGCTGGCAATGGTCGTAATTGTCAGCGTCTCCGCCGCCTGACCCGATGCCGTCGCCAGCGCCCCTACACCGCCTTCCAGCGCCGCAATCCGCTTCTCAAACACATCGGTTGTCGGGTTCATCAGCCGCGTGTAGATGTTCCCAAACTCTTTGAGGGCGAACAGACGCGCAGCGTGGTCGGCGTCGTCAAACTGGTAGGAAGTCGTCTGGTAGATGGGCAGCGCGCGGGCCTTGGTCGTCGCTTCCGGCGCGTAGCCGCCGTGAATAGCCAGCGTATCGAAGTGATAGTTCGACATCGGGGCGTCCTCCGTGAAGTGGCCTGACGTAGCGTCAAAGTCGTTCGCCCCGTACGCTTTGCCCAAAGCGTACGGGGCGTTCACGGTCGGAATCCACCGGCGCTTTAGCAGTTTTTAGCGTGGAGCAAGTCGCCTAAATCGCCACGTCAGGTTGTCAAAGCATCCGTTATGACGGACGAATCATTGACGATAACGGAGGATGTTGTCAATCGGCCGCCGTGTCGTCGCCACGCACAGGCGGCTGAGGACGCTCCTCTAACGCGCAAGCCAGTGTTACCGGCAGCGTGAGGGTGAACGCCGTACCGACGCCTTCCGTGCTCTGCACAGTCGCTTGACCGCCGTGCGCGGCGGTGATGCGCTGCACAATGGCGAGGCCCAGTCCCGTCCCCAACTGGCGCGTGCGTCGCCGGGCTTGGTAGTAGGGATTGAAAATGTACGGTAAATCCTTTGCGGGAATGCCGGGGCCGGTGTCTTCAACGTGAATGGCGACAAAGGCCTTGCCGGCATTGAGACCCGTGCCTTCAAAGCGCTCAGCGCGCAAGGTCACCGTGCCGCCTTCGGGAGTGAACTTAACGGCGTTGGAGAGCAGATTGCCGACGGCGCGCAGCATCTTGTCCCGGTCTAGCAACAGTTTGGGTAAATCCGGCGGACAGTCCACGCGCAGCTTAAGACCCTTGCGTTCAGCGCTGAGTGAAATTTGCGCGGCGGCGTCCTGAACAAGCTCGGCGATAGGAACCCAGTCAAGGTCGAGCGTCGCGCCGCCAGCTTCCACTTTGGAAAAGTCTAGAACTTCGTTGACGAGTTTTGTGATGTGGTCAAGAGTGCGGTAGCCGTGCTGAAAAATGGAACGCAGATTGTCGTCTAGAATCCCAGCTTCTTCAGCGCGCAGTTCGGTCAGTTCCAACGCGCCATAGACAGTTGCCAGCGGCGAGCGGATGTCGTGGACAAGGACGGCCGTAAACTCCTCGCGCTGGTGCGCCAGTTCTTCGAGCTTGGCGACGGTCTCCTGAAGCTGCATCGCCTTCTCACGAAGTTGATGCTTGAGTTCGTGGATGCGCATCGCACTGCGGACCCGCGCCAGCAGTTCCTTCGTTTCACAGGGTTTGACCAGATAATCATCCGCGCCGGCTTCCAGCCCTTGGACGCGATCGTCAAGTTCGCTGCGCGACGACAGCATAATGATCTGGCTTTCGCTGAGCTTGGCGTTGGCACGAATGCGGCGACAGACTTCCGGGCCGTCAAGGCCGGGCATGATCCAGTCGAGCAAAATCACGCCCGGCAAGACCGCGTCGGCTTGACACAGCCCGGCCTCGCCGTCGGCGGCTTCCAGAACGTTGTAACCGGCTTTGGCCAAGATTTTCTTGAACACCAGACGAAACGTCGCTTCGTCGTCCACGATGAGTACGGTATTTGACATAGGCTCACGAATCGCGCGGCGGCGTCAGGTGCAAACGCGGCCGGCCAAAAGCAGCTTCCGTTCCGTGGTATAACCGCCGCAAGTTGCCGCTGTGGCGCGCAATAATGACCAGACCGATGACAACGGCCCAGACAAGCGTCGGCAGCCAAACTTGACGGGGATAACCCAGCCACTGGCCGTCCCACACCCAAACGCCAAGCGGCAACGTTAGCACACCGAGCAACGAACCGAGCGACACGGTGCGCGTCAGGACAAACGTTACGCCCCAGACAACCAGCGCTGTCAGCGTGGCGAGCGGCGATAGCACAAGAAAGACCCCGACGCCGACGGCGACGCCCTTGCCGCCGCGAAACCCAAGGTACACAGGGAATATATGACCGACGACGGCGGCTAAGCCCGCTGCGCCCAGCGCCTGGCGCGACGCCGGTTCCAGCAGGTGGGCAGCCGTCCACAACGCCGCACTGCCCTTAGCGACATCCAGCGCGTAGGTCGCCAGCCCAGCAGCCAAACCTGCTTTGCGGACAACGTTTGTCGCCCCAGTGCTTCCTGACCCCGACGCCCGCACGTCTTCCCCAGTGACGGCTTTGGCAATGAGGAAGCCAAAAGGCACGCCGCCGATGAGATAGGCTGCGGTTAGTGCAATAAGCCACGACGCCACCATGGTCATTCCTCTCTTGCCGGGTTTTTCACTAAAAGGCTCAAACGCATTTGCTGTCGTTGGTGAAGCAACGTCAAGTGATCTGGTGTGCGGCGGTGGCCCTGCCACACGCCAACACATAGAAACCACCAGCGCCTCCTCTCGGAAAGTGAACTAACTGTGCCTGCGAGAAAGGAACATTGTGCTTTATTCTTTAGCCGCCTTGTTCCGATCCCTTCAAATCGCGTCATGATGGCACTGATATATGACAGCGAATCACACGCACAAGCCACTTTGCTTTGTCCGACCCGATGTTGAAGCCTTTGCGCAAAGCTTCAGGGTCTCTGGAGAAGCTCGCCGTCCTCTACCTTGCGTCATGTGCGGTATGAGTCGTCCAACCGATCAAGCTTGCGCAGCAAGCCTGGCCAGACCAAATCCGCGCCCAAGCCATGGGTCACCTGCGCCGCCTGTGCGCGAATGCCGTGCAGAATTGGTGCGGGGATTGTCACCAGCGACTTGCTGCCGGACTGCGCAAGAATCTGGATGCGGCAAGCGCTCTCCACAATGTACATCAGCAGGAAGGCTTCAGCAGCCGTCCGGCCGACCGTCAGCAGACCGTGATTGCGCAGGATGAGAATTTGCTTGTCACCCAGGTCGGCGACGAGACGCGGCTTTTCGTCTTCGTTGAGCGCCACGCCCTCGTAGTCGTGATACCCAATCGTGGCAAGGGCGAACAACGACTGCTGGGAAATAGGCAGCAGGCCGTCGGCTTGAGCAGCGACGGCGATCCCGTGCGGCGTATGGGTGTGAAAAACGCACTTGGCGTCTTCACGCGCCGCGTGAATGGCGCCGTGAATTGTAAAACCGGCCGGATTGATGCGGTAAGGCGTCTCCATCACGATGCGCCCGTCTAGATCAATCTTGACTAAGTTGGAAGCCGTCACCTCCTCAAACAACAGGCCGTAGGGGTTGATGAGGAAGTGATGGTCTTCGCCCGGTACGCGCATGGAAATGTGCGTAAACACGAGGTCGTCCCAGCCGAAGAGCGCGGTCAGGCGGTACATCGCCGCCAAGTCAACCCGCGCCTGCCATTCTTCCGGTGAGACACGTTCCCGAACGCTTTGTGGGGCGGGGGCGGTCATTGGTTAGGTCCTCCTTGGGTCTGAGAAGTTGGCGTCGCCTTGTAGGTCACTTCGATCAACGAGCTGATGCCGCCGCGCGGCCTGAAATCGCCGGTGACGGTGCACTCTATGGGGTCGCAGGCGGCCACCACATCGCGCAGAATGCGATTAATCGCGTTTTCGTAAAAAATCCCAAGCTGCCGGTAGGCTTGGATGTAAAGCTTCAGTGACTTCAGCTCCAGACAGCGGTCGCGGGGAACGTACGTAATCGTCACCGTCCCAAAATCCGGCTGCTCCGTAAGCGGACACACGGACGTAAACTCTGGGATGCGAATCGTAATTCGGTAGTTCGGAAACTGATTGGCCCAGCACTCGATGGCCGGCAAGGGGGCGTCGAGTCCCTTCTTGGCGTGTTCATCGGTATAAGCGCCCATAAAGCGTTTGGACCTCATTTCAGTGGAATCGAGTTTGGCCATAGCAATCGGGGACCAAACCGACAGCGGCTTTTACGGCAATCAGTCGGTATATTGCATCGAAAGGAATCATTCCACATGACGGAGTTTCGCAAAATCGGCGTCGTCGGCTGCGGCACGATGGGCGCCGGCATTACACAAACGATTCTGCAAGCCGGTTACGAAGTGGTTGTAGTCGAGGCGGACGATGACCGCCTACAACGCGGCTTCACGACCATCGTTTCGGCGTTGTCGAAGTTGGTTGAAAAAGGCGTCATCGCCGACGCCGACAAAGACGCGGCGCAGCAACGGCTGCGTGGAACGACGGAGCTTTCGGCGCTGGCGAACTGCGATTTGGTTATTGAGGCCGTCGTCGAAGACCTCAACACCAAACAGGCGCTTTTCCGCCGTCTAGACGAGTTGTGTCGCCCGGAGACAATTTTCGCCAGCAACACGTCGTCGCTTTCGATTACGCACATGGCCAGCGTCGTCTCACCTGCGCGGCAGGCCCGCTTCGTCGGGCTGCATTTTTTCAATCCCGTCCCTCGGATGGCGCTTGTGGAGGTCGTCCGGTCGTTTCTGACGGACGCCGCCGTCGTCGAGCAGGTCACGGCCTTTGCGCGGGCTATCGGCAAGACGCCGGTGCAGGCGACCGACAAGACCGGCTTTATTGTCAATCGTCTGCTGGTGCCCTACTCGCTTGACGCCATTCGAGCGCTGGAAGAGGGCGTCGGCTCCATTACCGACATTGATCAGGCAATGAAGTTGGGTGCCGGACATCCAATGGGACCACTCATGCTCAACGATTTGGTGGGGCTGGATGTCCTGCTCAGCGTCGCCAACGCCATGTACGAAGCGTTTCGGGAACGGCGCTTTGCGCCGCCGCCGTTGCTGACGCGCATGGTGGCGGCCGGCTGGCTGGGACGCAAAACCGGACGTGGTTTTTACGACTACAGCGATCCGAAGCAGCCTAAGCCAATGGCGCTGGTGTAGTACAATCAGCGTCCCACGTGAGGTCAGGGGAGGGGCGGTTATGGCCAAGAAGAAAACCCAAGAGACGACGGCGGGACGTTTGGTGTGGAATCACTCAACGCATATTCCTGGTCTCATTCCGGTTCTGACACGCCTGTGCGCCGTGCCCGGCGTCAAGACCGTCACACCGGGCCGGCTGGCGCAGGCCAAGGGACGCCCAACGCCGCTGACGATTCGGGTAACAGTGCCAATCGTCGGCGGCTTCAAGCTTCAAGCACGCTCCAGCGGCAGCGTTCAGGAAATTTTCGTCGTTACGTCGCTCACCGAGGAAGCTCTCCAACAAGCGATTGACCAACTGCTGGCCGACAACTAAAGCGCCGCAGTAGGGCGAAAACTATGCCCGACCAACAACCTGCGTTCTCTAATGACTGGCCGTTGACGCGCGATGAGGCGCAACGAGCCATCATGGCGCTGCGCGCCGAAATTGCGCGCCACGACGAGCTGTACTACCAGCAACACGCGCCGGTCATTTCGGACTACGAGTACGACCAACTCCTCAAGCGGCTTCAGACGCTGGAAGCTGCGTTTCCCGACCTTGTGACGCCCGATAGCCCGACGCAGCGTGTCGGCGGACGCCCTAGTGAAGGATTTAAGTCCGTCGCGCATCGGATTCGGATGATGTCGCTGGAGAATGTCTATTCACCCGAAGAACTCCGCGAATGGGAAGCCCGCTGCCGACGGATTTACGACGGGGCGTTTGACTACGTGGCGGAACTCAAAATTGACGGCTTGAGTTTGTCGTTGCGCTACACCGGCGGCCTGCTGACGGAGGCCGTCACGCGCGGCGACGGGACGACAGGCGACCTAGTGACGGACAATGCGCGGACGATTCGCCAAATTCCGCTGCGGTTGACCGACCCGCTTGCGGCGGACGTAGAGGTGCGCGGTGAGGTTTATTTACCGCTGTCCGCCTTTCAGCAGCTCAATGCGGCGCTTGAAGCCGAGGGAGAGAAAACCTTCGTTAATCCGCGTAACGCCGCCGCCGGGACGATGAAACTGCTCGACCCCCGTGTTGTGGCAAGTCGCGGGCTGGCGATGTTCTGTTACGAGTTGTTCGCCAACGGCGTCAAGCCGTTTGAGACGCACTGGGAAAGTCTGAACTGGCTGCAAAGGGCAGGGTTTCCGGTCAATCCACATGCGCGCCGGTGCAAGACCTTAGACGAGGTTCTGGCGTATTGCGCCGAGATGGAAAGCCAACGCGCGACGCGCGACTACGACACGGACGGTGTCGTGGTCAAGGTCAATCAAGTCCGTGTACAGCAGGAACTCGGCGAGACGGCCAAAGCGCCGCGCTGGGCTATCGCTTACAAGTTTGCGCCGATGCAGGCGCAGACGCGCCTGCGCGGTGTGACGTGGCAGGTTGGACGGCTAGGCACGCTGACGCCCGTCGCCGAACTTGAACCGGTGTTTGTGGCAGGGACGACGGTTGCGCGCGCGTCGTTGCACAACGAAGACCAGATTCGGCGGCTTGACGTACGGCTGGGGGATCGCGTGATTGTCGAGAAAAGCGGCGACATCATCCCGCAGGTCGTTGGCGTCGTTACGGCCGAGCGAACCGGTGCAGAGATGCCGATTGTCGTCCCGGAATGGTGTCCGGGCTGTCCCGACCGGCAGGTACGGCTGGTGCGCCCGGAGGGCGAGGTCGCGTGGCGCTGTCCGGAAATGCACTGTCCGACCAAGCTTCGGCAGACGTTGCAGCACTTCGCTGCGCGCACCGCGATGGACATTGAGGGGTTGGGCGAGGTCGTGGTGGACAAGCTGGTGCGAGAGGGCCTCGTCGCCGACTGCGCCGACCTCTATACCCTGACGGCGGAACAGGTCGCCGCGCTGGAACGACTCGGCGACAAATCGGCGCAAAACCTCATGGCGCAAATCGAGCGCAGCAAAACAGCCGGCCTCGAACGCCTCCTGTTTGCGCTGGGGATTCCCGATGTCGGACGGCGCAAGGCGCAACTGCTGGCGCAGCACTTTGGTTCGTTGGCGGCGCTGGCGGCGGCGTCTGAAGAAGACCTAATGGCCGTACGGGACATTGGCCCGGCGACGGCGCAGCGCATTCGCGCATGGTTCGCCGACGAGCGACACCAACAAATGCTTGCGCGGCTGGAAGCGGCGGGCGTCGTAACGCGCTTGGAGACAACCCGCCCAACCGCCGCCGCGCGTTTGAGCGGCAAACAGTTTGTTCTGACAGGGACGCTTCCGACGCTGACGCGCGAGGAAGCTACAGCGCGTATCGAGGCGGCTGGTGGGCGCGTCACCAGCGCCGTGAGCAAAAAGACGGATTACGTTGTTGTCGGCGACAATCCCGGCTCAAAGCTCGCTAAAGCGCAGGCGCTCGGCGTCCCTATCCTCGATGAAGCCGGCCTGCTGGCGCTGCTGGAAGGCGAGGCGGAAGCGCCGGCTGCGCCTTAGCGTGGCCGGGATTCAGATTGTCAACGGCGACTCGTGTTGGTCGGCCTCCGGCGGCAATCCTAGTTGGGCGCGAAGTCGAGCCAACTGCGCCATCAGCGCCTCTTTTGCTCGGCGTTCCGCCTCGGTTTGGGCTTCCACGGTCAGCTGCGCCCGACGTTCCGCTTCGACGCGCGTCGCCGCCGGCCGCGCCTGTTGCTTTGCTTTCAATCGCGCCAAGTCTTCCATCGTTTTCCTCTGCCTCTGCACCCAACCTATGCCTCCACCGTCAGCGCGTACCCGCCCGACATGTGCCGTACAACTTCCGCGCCAGGACGCCCGGCTTCTGCGACGCCATCTTGACGCCGTTCAGTGGCGCGGCGGCCGGAGAAGTATGGGCGGTATTCTGAACCCGTTTCTCAGGCTTGTCCACCTTTGGTCAGGTGTCTGCACACACCGCTTCGCATCCGCCCAACCCCGGCAACCCTGCGCCAAGTCGGTCGGCGCATTGGCGTCTCTCGCTTTGGGTGGGTAAAGTCTGCACCTATCAGGATTTTTCCGGTCATTCGGAAGGTCGTGCTTGTGAGAAGGCTTTGTATATTCACCGGCTTGTGTCTGCTGAGTTTGGGGGCGACGCCAGGGCCGAAGGCTCAACGCGCCCTACTGGCGGTGGAGCAGCTGCCGACGCCGGAAATACCGGTGAAAGCCGCCGTGGAGCCAAGCTATCCCGACATCGCGGCCAACGACGAACCGACGCCACGCATCAACGGCCCGCGCGTGGTTGGAACAACGCCCGGCCACGAGTTTATCTACCGCATTCCGGCGACTGGTGCCGCGCCGTTGACCTACACGGCGACAAATCTCCCTGAGGGCCTGAGCTTCGATGCGGCGACTGGAATAATTCGCGGCAAGGTCGCCAAGGAAGGCACGACGCCGGTTGTCGTCACGGTGCGCAACCGGTACGGCGCGGCGCGGGCGACCCTGCGGATTGTCACCGGGAAGAACAAACTGGCGCTGACGCCGCCGATGGGCTGGAACTCGTGGAACGTTTGGGGAACGAGCGTCTCCGACGCCAAGGTGCGCGCAGCGGCGGAAGCCCTTGAACAAACCGGCTTGGCAGCATGCGGGTACCGCTATGTGTGCATTGACGACGGCTGGCAGGGACGACGTACGCCGGACGGAACGATGCAGCCCAATGAGCGTTTCCCGGACATGGCGGCGCTGGGCGACTTTCTGCACGCAAAGGGTTTGTTGTTTGGCATTTACACCTCACCGGGGCCGTTCACCTGTGGGCGCTACGTTGGAAGCTGGCGACACGAAGAGGCCGACGCCCAGCTCTACGCCAAGTGGGGTGTGGATTACCTCAAGCATGACTGGTGTTCCTATGAAGGCATCGCCCGTCAGAAGACGCCGGAAGCGTTGCAGCGGCCGTACGCCGTGATGCGGGCGGCGCTCGACAAAACCGACCGCGACATCGTTTATGCCATCTGTCAATATGGCATGGGCGAAGTTTGGACATGGGCGCGCAATCCGGCAATCAGGGGTAACCTCTGGCGGACAACCAGTGATATCGAAGACACGTGGGCCAGCGTTTCGGCGATTGGGTTTCAGCACTCGCCGCTGGCGCGCTTTGCCGGTCCCGGCGGTTGGAACGATCCTGATATGCTGGTGGTCGGCGTCGTCGGCTGGGGCGAACAGACGCGCCCAACGCGGTTGACACCGGATGAGCAAATTACGCATGTGACCCTGTGGGCGCTGCTGGCCGCGCCGCTAATGCTGGGCTGCGACCTGACGCAGCTCAATGAATTCACGCGCCGGCTGTTGACCAATCCCGAAGTGATCGCCATTGACCAAGACGAGTTGGGCGTTGCGGCGACGCGCCGGGATGCCGCCGCCGACGGGACGGAAGTCTGGGCGCGTCCGCTGGCGGACGGTCGGTTGGCCGTTGGTTTGTTCAATCGCAGCGAGGAGAGGCAAACCGTGACGGCCAAATGGAGCGATTTGGGGCTACGTGGCCGCTGCGCCGTCCGCGATGTCTGGCAACGGCGCGACGTTGGCGTTTTCGACCAAATGTTTGCGGCGCTTGTCCCTCCGCACGGGGCGCGTCTTATCCTCATCAGGCCGCCGCGTCCGGGACGCCCGCCGCAACGCAAAGCCGCGCCAAAGTCCTAAATCACCGCAAGCGCGAACGCCCTCCACAAACTGGCGGGCACCCACTACGATGGCGTCGCCGTCTCCGAACTCCACGATGCCGGAAACCTGACACTTATGGGTACACCTCTGTCTGACTTGTCGCGCGCCGCCCTGACTGCCTCGCTGAAGCAAAGTCTGGAAACCGCCCTTGCTGAACTCACGGCACTCCCCACCGACCAGCGTCTCCGTCCACTCAAACCCAGTCGCGCCAATCCCGACATCCGCTGGACGCCCTGTGATCACTTTGCACACCTGATCGGCGTCGAGCAGTATTTCAACCAAACGATTGAACAAGCTTTGGCCGAACCACCCGTCGCTACGCCGCCGCTGACCGCCGCTCCAAACCGTTCACGTGAAGAAGCAATGGCGGCGGTTCACGCGCTCAACGATCAGTGGATTCTGAAACAACGCGACAAAACCTTTGAAGAACTGGCGGCGATGGCCCGCGCCGTACGCGCTCAGACCCTCGCCCTGCTTGAACGGCTTACCGATGATCAACTCGCCCTGCCGATCCCCGTCCCGTGGGGAACGGCGACCGTCGCTGAAATCTTTGCGTTGTACGTCCGGCACACGGACATGCACCTTGGCTTCATTCGCACGGGACTAAGTGCGCCGGCATGACGAAACCGCCTGCCTCCGCCCTGGCTGCCGTCTTGCTTGGGAACGCCCTGATGCGCATCGCCGGCGCGACCGGAGGCGTCTTGATTGGTTTGTACTTGGCGGCGCTTGTCGCTCAGGGATCCGCCTACAACGCTGGAATCGTCGGGGCGCTGACAGCGGTCGCTTTTGGCGCGGAACTGGTCGGTGCGCTCCCGATGGGAATGCTAGCCGACGCTCGGACGCCACGTACGATGATGACATTCGGTGCGCTACTCGGCGCGTTCGCTGTCCAGTTGTTTGGGTTGAGCGGACTGGTCGCCGTGTTTTTTCTCGCGCGCGCCTTAGAGGGCTTGTCTGTCGCGGCGACGACGCCTTCCGTTCTGGCGTTTCTGACGGAAGCGACGGCGACGGATGATGTTCGACGTGGCAAGACCATGAGCTTCTTTGAGATTTCCCTGCTGGGCGGCCTTGCCTTTGGCGGCGTCTTCGCTGGTTTTCTGTGGCGCACCGTTGGCGTCTGGGGATTTTCAGCGGTCGCTGGGTTGTACATTGTTGCGGCGGGCTTGTTCCTTTATGGCGCACAGGGACGAGGACGGCCGACAAACGCCTGGGCGGGGTTACGTGGCGCATTAGCTTCGCCTATGTTGCGTCGCCTCGCGCCGGCTTGGGTCTGCGTCAACGCGATGGTCGGCGTTTGGTTGGGGTCAACGCTACCGTTTTTGCTGACGCTGCCGGAGCGACGCGGACAGTTTCTTACTGGCGTCTTCTCCGACAATCCCGACGGCGTCGGATGGGCGCTGTTTGGTTACGCGCTGGTTTTTGGAACGGGCGTCGCCGGCTGGAGCTTCGTCCTGCACCGGTTTCGGCGCGTCACAGTACTGCGTATGGCGCTGGGCGGACTTTTCCTCGCTTGTCTTGGCTTTTACGCGCTCAATCACGCTGGCGATCAACCACCGGCTGTTCGGTGGCTCATCGGCGGCGGCACGGCGCTGGCCATCATGGTCGAAAGCGGTTTTACGCCAACGGCGCTGGCGCTTTTGGCGGAGGCGGTCGGAGAGCAGGCTGGGCGCGGTGCGACGATGGGCGTCTATTCGGTGCTGTTAGGCGTCGGCGCAGTGATTGGAGCCGCGCTGGGCGGCGTCGGCGCGCAGTGGGCGGCGATGGACGGTCTCATCGCCGTCACTGTACTACTGGCGATGGGAGCGACGCTGGCGGTTGAATGGCTGGCGCGTTGCCCAACGCTCGTCGTGTTACCCAGCAACTGACTTACTTTCCAGACACGCACGATGGTCGTTAGTCGGTAAGGCTTCTTCAGCCGCTGGGTCATCCCGCGCGCCAAGCCATTGACGCGCTTCACAGGGCATGGCTCAACTACGCGGCGACTCGTTCCAGTCGTTATACTGGCGGCGTTGTTGCCTCTAGCGGCGATGGAGCTGTCCGCCGCTTGCCGGCGACAACGACGTAAAGGCTCGGCAGCGCCAGCAACGTCAGCACCAGCGCCGAAAACAGACCGCCGACAACGACCGTCGCTAATGGGCGCTGCACATCCGATCCAATCCCGACGGCTCGCGCAGCGGGAATCATCCCCAGCAGCGCCACAATGAGCATCATCAGCACAGGCCGCATCTGATTGCATGCGCCGGTGAAGACGGCGTCATCCATCGCCAAGCCTTCGGCTTCACGCAGGCGGTTGATTTCCGACACGACCAAGACGCCGCTCATAACCGCTACGCCGAAAAGCGAAATAAAACCCACCGCCGCCGAAACGCTTAGGTTGATGTTGCGCAGCCATAGCGCAACCAGCCCGCCGACCAGCGCGAAAGGAACGCTCGCCAGCACGATGAGCGCGTCGCGCGCCCGGCCGAACGTCAGAAACAGTAGGCCGAAGATGATCGCCAGCGTCACCGGCAAGACGATGGTCAACCGCGCCCGCGCCCGTGTCAGGTTCTCAAACTGTCCACCCCACTCGACCGTGTAGCCTTCCGGCAAGGCAATGCTTTTGGCGAAAGCCTTTTGCGCCTCGGCGACGAACCCGCCCTGATCACGCCCGCGGATATTCGTCCGTACCGTGATTTGCCGTTGATTTTCACGTCGAGCGATGATGCTCGCGCCGTCAACCACGGCGATTTCCGCCAGTTGCGCCAGCGGCACACGCCCCCCGTCAGCCGTCGGGACCAGCAGCTTGCCGATGGTCGCTGCGTTCGCGCGGGCATCGGGCAGATAGCGCGCCACGATGTCGAACCGTCGCTCGCCCTCAAACACCGCGCCGACTGTCCGCCCGCCGATGGCAAGTTCAATCAAGTCCTGTACGTCGGCGACGTTGACGCCATACCGCGCCACTTCCTCCCGATTGATGCGCAGGCGCAGTTGCGGCTGATCGGCTTCCTGTTCGATGGAACTGTCCGCCGCGCCCGGAACTCGCCGAATCACGTCCAGCGCGTCCTTGGCCAGCGCGCGCAGTTGCTTGAGGTCGGGACCGCGAATGATGACGGCCAAATCGGCGCTGGAGCCGGTCGCCATCTCGGTGGAGGTGTCAATGATCGGCTGCGTGAAGTTGAACGTCGCGCCGGGAATGGCGGCCTCCAGCCGCTGCGACATCTCGGCCACCAACTGTGCCTTGGTGCGCCCGGACCGCCACGTTTCATACGGATGTAAGTTGACCAACAGTTCGTTGCGGTTTGGGCCGAAGGGGTCCGTCCCGTCGTCGTTGCGACCGCTTTGGGAAATGACCAGCGACACTTCAGGAAATTCCCGAATAATATCGCGCATGCGGCTTGCTGTCCGGGCCGATTCCGTCAGCGAAATGCCGGGCGGCAGGTTGGCGCGAATCCAGATCACCCCCTCATCGAGTTGCGGCAGAAATTCCGTCCCAAGTCGCATACCAATCCCAAGACCAGCCGCCACAACCGCCGCCGCAACCGCTAACGTCAGGCGTGGCCGCGCCAGTGTCGCCTTCAAGGCAGCGGCGTAGCCGCGCCGCAACCATTCGACGGCCGGGTTCTCCCATGCGCGCGCGCCGCGCGCAAACCAGTAACTCGCCAGCACAGGCGTCAGCGTCAGCGACAGGATGAGCGCCCCCAGCAGGGCGCTACAGACCGTGAAGGCCATTGGGCCGAACAGCCGATACTCCACCCGCTCCATCGTGAACAGCGGCAAATAGGCGCAAATCAGAATTACCAGCGAGAAAAAGACCGGCCGCTCAATGCCGAGCGCGGCGCGGCGGACCGTCTCGAAAACGCTCCGCCGTCGGTCGGCGTCGCCCACCAGCCAGTGAACAATGTGCTCTACCATGACAAGCGTTCCGTCCACGATGATGCCGAAGTCGAGCGCCCCCAGACTCAGCAGGTTGGCCGGAATACCAACCAGTTTCAGGCACAGGAAAGCGAAGAGCAGCGACAACGGGATGGTGACGGCCGTCAGGAGCGCCGCCCGTACGTCGCCTAGAAAGAAAAACAGCACCAGCATAACGATGATGAGACCCTCGATGAGCGTCCGCGATACAGTGCGCAGCGTGTTGGCAACCAGTTCCCCTCGGTCATACACTGTCACGAGTTGAACGCCCTGCGGCGCCAGTTGCGCGTTGAGTTCGGCGATGGCTTCCTTGAGGGCCGCCAGCGTGTCGCTTGGGTTTTCCCAGCGACGCAGTAGGACAATGCCCTCGACGCCGCCCGATACGTCGTTATAGCCGAACACGCCGGTTTGCAGCGCCGGCGCGACGCTGACTTGCGCCACATCGCGGACAAACAGCGGGACGCCGTTGAACGCGCCGATAACGATGCGTTCAATGTCCTGCCGTGAGCGCACCAGTCCGACGCCGCGCACGACGAGGCTTTGCTGCTGATTGTCCACGACTCCGCCGCCCGCGTTGCGGTTGTTGGCGCTGATGGCGTCAGCGACCTGCTTAGCCGTGAGCGCAAACTTTTCAAGCTTGAGCGGGTCGAGTTCTACGAGATAGGTCTTGACCAACCCGCCGAAGGTGGCCACATCCGCCACGCCGGGCACTTGGAGCAAGCGCGGCAACACCACCCAGTCCTGAATTTCGCGCAGCTTCATTTCCGAGAGCCGCGGGCCGTCCAATCGGTAGCGGTACATTTCGCCGATGCCGGAAGTAAGCGGCCCGAGTCCGGGTTGGACCCCCTCCGGAAGCTCAGCGTCGCGCAGTCGCTCCAGTACGAGTTGCCGGGCAAAATAGTCGTCCACACCGTCTTCAAAGGTCAGCTCGACAACCGAGAGACCAAAAATCGTCCGCGACCGCCGCCCGATGACCTTGGGCGTGTTGTTCAGGGCGCGTTCGATGGGGATGGTGACTTGTTGCTCGACTTCTTCGGCGGCGTTGCCCGGAAACTGGGTAATAACAACCACGCCGGTGTCGGAAATGTCCGGGTAGGCTTCAACTTTGAGGTTTTGAAAAGCCCAGACACCTGCGCCGACCAGCAACAGCGCTATCGCCAGTACGGCCGGACGGTGGCGCAGCGCCAGATTCGGAAGTTCAATCATTGCCGCCGCCTCACTCCGCTTGAGAAGCAATTCGTTGTTGGGCAGTCAGTTTCGGTAAAGCAGCATCGTCCCGCCCACGACCACACGCTCATTCGCTGTCAGCCCTTCGAGAATGGCGACGCGGTCGCCGGTCGTGACGCCGACGCGCACCGGCCGCCAGTCGAACTTACCCGGTTCGCGCTCGACGAACACGCCAGTGACACCCTCGCGTTCGACGACGGCCGATTTCGGCACAACAGGCAGGGGCGTCGGCTCGTCGGCGAGGCGCAGGCGAGCGAACATATCTGGCCGCAGCTGTTGGGCGCCTGCCGTCAGTTCGACGATAACGCGGGCTGTTCGCGTTTGCGGATCAATCGTGTCGGCGATGCGGACGACGCGCCCCGTAAAACGCCGGTTAGGAAACGCCGTCAGCTCAACATCCACCCGCTCGCCAACCTGCACCAGATAGAGGTTCGCTTCTGGGACATTGGCCGTCACGACCAGCCGGCTTAGGTCGGCGACGGTCATCAACGACACCGAGGTGTCCGTCCGGTACTCGCCCGGCACGACGGCGAGTTCCAGCACCTTGCCGGTGAGCGGCGCGCGCACAGTGATGCGCTGCTCGCGCCCGCCGGCGTCCAGCCCAAGGGTTTCGAGGCGGCGGCGCACCTGTTCGCGGCCAGCCTCAGCTTGCGCCACGACGGCGCGCGCCTGTTCGACCGCCGCGCGCGACTGCACCACGACGTTGTCGGCGGCGAGAACTTCCTTCTGGGCAATGGCGCGATGTTCATAGAGGTCTTTGGCGCGTTCGGCGTCCTGTTCAGCCTTGGCAAGGGCGGCTTCGGCCTGCGCCAGACCGGCGCGCGCCTGCACGAGCGTGGCCTCGGCTTGGCGTAGCGCGCCGACGGCTTCGGCTACGTCTGGGCTTTCAAGCGTCACCAGCGGTTGTCCGGCGCGTACCGCGTCGCCGACACGCACTCGTACGTCGGTGATGCGGCCCGGCAGCGGCAGCATGACGCGCGCGATGCGGTTTGGATCAAGTTCGACTTTGCCCGGCGCAATGACTTCGTCGCGGGGAACGGGCGACAGCGTAACCGGTTCAACGCGCACTTCGCGCAGCCATTCGGGGGCTTTGTCCGACGCGGCGCGCGACGGCGTGGGCGGCGATGTGTGGCAACCGTGGGCGATGAGGCACAACAGGCCGAGAAGCGGTGCAAGCGCTTTGCGGTTGGTCATGGCAGCGCCTCCGCAGCCAGACGGTCAAGCGTGAAACGCAGGCGGGCGTACTCCGCCCGCGCGTCAATGTAGCCTTGCATGGTTTCGTTGTAGGTGCGCTGGGCGTCAAGGAATTCGACGAAGCTGGCCTCGCCGCGTCGGTAGGCGTACTCGGTGACTTCCAGCACGTCGCGCGCTTGTTCAAGCAGGCCGCCCTCATAGCTCTTGAGTACTGCGTCGGCGGCGCGGCATTGCAGGTAGGCGGCTTCCAGTTCGGCGCGCAGTTCACGTTCGAGGGCGGCGATGCGGCGTTCGGTCTGGTGAACCTCGGCTTGGGCGCGGGCAATCCCGCCTTGGTTGCGGTCGTAAATCGTCAGCGGAAGCGACAGAAACAGGCCCAGCGAGTTGCCCGTCCCGGCGAGACCCTGCTGCCGGCGGTACTCAACGCCGACGGTGTACTCAATCTTGCCTTGCGCGATTTGCAGTTTGAGGTCGGCCAGCGTCCGGGCTTGGTCGGCGCGGAGCGCGCGCAGGTCCGGTCGTTGGTCAAGAGCTTTAGCGAGCAGGGGCGACAGGCTGGGCGGCGGCGGATCGCGGCGCATGTCGCCGACGGCCTCAAAGACATCGAGCGCCTCGGCGCGCCCCATTAGGGTTTGAAGCCGGTTTTGTGCGACACGCCACCGGGTCTCGGCTTGGGTGACGGCTTGTGTGAGTTGGACGGCGGAGACGCGCGTGCGAACCAGTTCGATGGGCGCAAGGTCGCCAGCGCGAACGCGGGCGGCGTTGACGGCGACGAGTTCCTCAAAGGTTTGCTGGTTGGCGCGGGCGAGCGCAAGGCTTTCCTTGGCGGCTTGCAGTTCGACGAAGGCCAGTTGGGCCTCAAGCGCCAGTCGCCGCATGGCGTCTTGCAGGCGGTATTCGGCGGCGGCGCGGGCGTACTCGGCGGCGCTAATGCGGGCGCGGCGTTTGGAGGGGCGTTCCAGCGGCCAGTCAACACGAGCGGAGTACTCGGCCGGGCCGGCGTTGTTGATAGCATTGTAGCCTGTGCCGAGCAGGTCAAGGTGGTCGCCGCCAAGGCTGAGAACAGGGTTGGGGCGCAGGCGGGCGGCGATAACTTCGGCTTCGGCGCGGGGGATTTCGTAGCGTTCAGCCAGCAAGTTGAGGTTACGTTGGAGTGTTTCGGCGACGGCCTGCTCGACCGTCACGGCCATGGGGCTAGCGGCTTGGGCATACGTTGCAGGAGGCGTCCAGAACAGCGCTACAGCGATCAAGAGCAGTAGGCGGCAAATGATCCGGGCGTAGGGCATCGGTGTGGTTTCGCTTCAGGAGCACATTTGCGGCGGCAACGGGTCGTAAGCTACCTAGGCGTTTAGCGCACGGAAGTGCCGAAACAAACAGTGACGCAGCGGCGATGTTTTACCCAATCCTTTTTCCGAGAAAGCCTAGCCGTCAACTCGCTGGAGGCGGCGAGAAGCGGCCGCCGTGCGTTAGGCAAACAGCCCTACACGGTGCAAAGCCGTCCTGCCCCCGGCTCTATCCGTCGGGGATGGCAGTTTGTCGCCTGCTTGCGCCGACTGCGGGGGTGGATTGCAGGGGTGCACCAAGTGGTGCGCGCCAGCGGCGTTCCACACTGGGCTGTCGTCTACCGTCCGCTCCGCAAGGTGGGAGTAGGTCGCGATGCTCACTGCGCTACGCCGCGGCCATGGCGCCATTCCCTTCGGAAGTGCTCCGGGAAGACACAGCGGTGATAGAGCGTCGGATCGGTATCAAAACGTCTGTCACTGCCTCGTTTGTGGAAAAGGCCCTCCCAAGGTGAGGATTTCGGACTTACCAGCCTTCACCAACGCCGTCGCTTGGCGTAACGACCCACACTCGTGCCGCCTGCCCGGTCGCACGTTCATACGCGGCCGGAACTTCATGCAAAAACCTCTCCAGCGCGGCGGGCGCAACAAGGTTCACCGTACAGCCGCCGAACCCGCCGCCCGTCATCCGCGCGCCGTAGCAGCCTGCAACGGCCTGCGCCGCCGCCGCTAGCGCGTCCAGTTCCCGGCAGCTCACCTCGTAGTCTTCCTTCAGCGACCGATGGGAAGCCGTCAGCAACGCGCCGGCTTGCGTCCAATCGCCGGCCGCCAACGCCTGTGCGAACGCCTCCACTCGCGCAATTTCCGTGACGACATGCCGGACGCGCCGCGCCAACACCACATCCAGTTCGTCCGTCGTCGCGTCCAGCTCGCCTGGCGTCACATCGCGCAAGGCGGCAAGCGCCGGACGCTTGCGTCGGAGCGCTGTCAGCGCCGCCTCGCATTCCCGCCGCCGTGTGTTGTACGCCGACGCCGCCAGCCGGTGACGAACGCCCGTATCCGCCACCACTACCGCGCACTGCGTCGTGTCCACCGGCACGAAGTCAGCGGCGTTCGTCCGGCAATCTAATCGGACGGCGCAGCCGGCGCGTGCGTGTGCTGCGACAAACTGATCCATCAGCCCACAGTGGGTCCCGACAAAATCATGCTCGGCGGCCTGTCCGGCGCGCGCCAGCGCCAGACGGTCAACTTCGCGCCCGGCCGTCGCCAACAATGCAAACCCAACCGCGATCTCCAGCGCCGCCGAAGACGACAGCCCTGCGCCCACCGGAACGTCGCTTGTTACCAGCAGGTTTGCCCCTACCAACCGAAAACCGGACTGCTCAAGATGGAAAGCCGTACCGGCGATATAGTCGCGCCACGTCCCGGTACGGCGTACCGGCGCGTCCAAATCAAGCTCGGCTTCTTCGCCCAAGTCGTAGGCGATGACATGCAACCGCCGGTCGCGGCGCGGACTCGCCCAAACGTGCGTTCGCCGGTCAATGGCTACCGGCAAGACCACGCCGTCGTTGTAGTCCACATGCTCGCCGATGAGATTGACGCGCCCCGGCGCGGAAAAGAGCCGTCCTATCAAGCCAAAACGCGCCTTGAACACATCCGCCGGTGACGCCACCCCTACAGCACCCGTTGAATCAGCGCCCCGCCGTCAATCGTCAGTACTTGGCCCGTCATATACGACGCCTTGTCCGAGGCCAAAAACAATGCGGCGAAACCAATCTCGTCCGGCTCACCGATGCGCGGAATGGGCTGCGTTGTCCCTAGTCGTTGCATGAGGGCTTCGTTCTTCCAAAAAAACTCACTGAAGTCGGTGCGGACTAGACCCGGCGCAAGCGCATTGACGCGCACGCCGTACGGGCTGAACTCCTGCGCCCAGTTGCGCGTCATCATCAGCAGACCGGCCTTGGTAAAACTGTAGAGCAACCCCTGATACTGCGGTTGCATGCCAGAGATGGATACCACGTTGATAATCGCCCCGCCCGTCCCGCGCTCAATCATTTTGGGAACAGTCAGTCGGATGAGCCGCAGCGCCGACTTCACGTTGACATCTACCATCTTGTCAAGCATCTCGTCGGTCACATCGAGCGACGGCCCTTGCCCAATGTTCGTGGCGCTGTTGTTGACCAGGATATCCACTGGGCCAAACGTGCTTTCCGTCTCCGCCACAAGGTTTTCTATGTCTTCCTTGCGCCCGACGTTGCAGGCGACGCAGTGAATGCGTCCCGGCGCGTCGGCGAGTTCGGCCGCCGTCGCCTTCAACACATCGAGCTTGCGGCTGGCGATGACGACATTTGCTCCGGCTGCGACAAAGTGTTTCGTAATGGATTTACCGATGCCGCGTCCGCCGCCAGTAACGATGGCGACTTTGCCGGCTAAGGAAATTTCGTTGAGAGCCATAGGGTATGCGGGCGGCCCTGCCCGTCTTGGATCCAAAGTCAGCGCGTCGGCGCAGCGCTATTTCAGCGCGGTTCGACTGACGGCGCAACCTGCACATTACCAAACATCGCCCGGCCGTTGCGTTCCAAGACGCAGCGGT
Source organism: Chloracidobacterium sp. (assembly GCA_025057975.1). Taxonomy (NCBI): domain Bacteria; kingdom Pseudomonadati; phylum Acidobacteriota; class Blastocatellia; order Chloracidobacteriales; family Chloracidobacteriaceae; genus Chloracidobacterium; species Chloracidobacterium sp. The sequence continues at coordinate 39,693 of JANWUV010000004.1, read as the reverse complement.
CCAGCCAAGCTGCGGCGTTCCCCAGCGCGTGGACGCCGGTTTGCCGGTTGCCTACAAAACGGCTGTCACGTGCCATGAGTCGAGCTTGGTTGTCCAGCCGTACGCCGTCGCCGGCCTGATCGGCGATGTCACACTCGACCAGCTCAACCTGCGCGCCGGCAGTCGCGGTCAGTCCGTGGCCGCCGCCGCTGTGGACACGGCTGCGTCGCAGCGTTAGCCGCGCCGCATGGCCGCTGACCATGACGCCGTCGGCCTGAGCAGCGGTGATTCGGCAGTCTTCCAGCGTCAGCGCCCCCCCATCGAGGTGAACAGCTGGATGTTCTGTACTGCGCAACGTCAACCCGCGAACGACCTGCGAGCCAAGCCGCTGGCGCAGGCACGGCCCGGCGTCGCTTTCCAGCACGACGCTGTCCGGTGGTCCGTCGGCGACGATTTCAATGTTTCTGGTCAGCGTGACGGTTTCACGGTAGATGCCCGGCCGCACCAGAATACGGGCGTCGATGCGGGCGGCGTTCACAGCGGCGGTGATGGTGGAAAAATCACCGCCGCTTGGCGCGACGACGGTTTCCCGCGCCGTCATGCGCCACTGGTCTTTGCCTTCAAAATGCCGAATGGTCAGCCAAACGCCGCTAAGCATGAGCAGGCTGATAAGCGCAATGCCAACAAGCGCCCACCGTCCGGTGTGGTGCGGCGGCAGTGCGACTGGTTCTACGGGCAGTGACCGCCATGAGCCGGACGACCGACGCGCGGCGTCCTGCGTCAGCTCATCGGCGCAGGCGGCGAGTTCTTCGCGCATGGCTTCGGCTGAGGCGTAGCACCGCCGTTCATGGCGTTCGAGCGCATGCGCGACAATGTGCCGCAGACGCGCCGGAACCGTCCCCGGCAAGGGATCGGGGCAGAGCGTCCGAATCGCCAGCCGCAGTTCGGCCGGGTCATGGTGCGGAAAAGGCAGGTCGCCGCTCAACAACTCGAACAGGATGACGCCCGCCGCCCAGAGGTCGTCGCGCGGCGTCGGTGGGTTTTCCAGCGCCCACGGCGAGGTGTAAGCCAAAGCGCCGGCCGGACGCGGACGCTCCGTCATAAGGCCGTAGCCGCGCACGCTGACTTGACCTGCTTCCAACCCGACGCTTCGGGGCGTCAGCGCGCCGTGGACAACATGGTGGTCGTGAAGAAACTGGAGCGCCGCCAGCAGGGCTTGTCCATAGGCAACGACTTCGGGCGGCTCAAGGGGGCAGGGCAGGTCGGCCAGCGTACTGGGAACGTACGGCGTCACAAGAAAGGTCTGCTCACCTAAGGAGACGACATCCAGTACCGGGGCGACGTGGGGATGGGGCGGCAGCTTAGCCAACGCAAAGGCTGTCCGAGTCAGCGGACTGGTCGCTGGCGTCGCGTAAAACACATCCAGCCGGACGATGACGTGATCCGCCAAACTCTGCGCACGCCACGCGGCGTCGCCGATGTCGGCGGCCAACGGCGCTTCGAGTCGGTAACCGCCGATGACCAGTCCGGGCTGGAGAGACGCCGGGTTAGGTGTTGGTTGGGCCATGCCAAAGCGCAGAGAGGCGGTTGAGCGCCGCCCTGTAATCTTCTTCGGTGTCAATGTCGCATGCGCCGTCGGGGAAGGACAACGTCGCCACTTCCCCCTGATACGCCGCCAAGTAGCGCCGTGCGCCGACCTCGCCGTGCGCCGTCGCCAATCGCGCCCGCCAAACGTAGCGGAACAGGGCTGGAACACCAACCGTCCCAGCGTAGGCGCAGGCGGCCGCCGTGGCGCTGGGATGGGCCTCTAACAGACGCCGTAGCGCTAAAAGTTGTTTGGCTGAAACCAGTGGTTGATCAGGGGTCAGGACAAAAAACAGGGCTTGGGGAGGCCAGTCGGTTGGCAACGCCGCGACGCCGCAGCGCAGGGAACCACCTAGCCCATCCCTCCAGTCCGGGTTGTGGACAAGCGTGACCGTCAAACCCGCCAACTCCGCACAGTATGGCTCGGCGTGACAACCGAGGACGACAATGATTGGGTCAGCCTGTACCTGCCGCGCCAAGCGTACGGCACGGCGCAGCAGCGATTCGCCGGCAATCGGCAGCAGGAGTTTGGGCCGCCCGCCCATCCGCCGCGCTGCACCAGCCGCCAACAGCACAGCTGCACAAGGGAACGCCGTTGCGGATGGGGTCATGGCGATGTGGGGATCGGTTCGTGAATGGGCGTCGGCCGGTCGCGCAAAGCCATTCCGCTGCGCCGCCGCGTGACGGCTAGGATTTCCGCGACGATGGCTGTCGCAATCTCGGCTGGGGTCTCTGCGCCTAAGTCGAGGCCGACCGGAAAACGCCAGTCGGCGACAACCTGATCAGGAACGGCGACGCCCTCCTCCGCCAGTTCCTTGAGGATACGCGCCGTTCGGCGGCGCGGTCCCAGCAGCCCGACATAGCGTGGCTGGATGGCCGCCAGACGGCGGACGATGGCCTTGTCGCTTGGGTAGTGGTGCGTCATCACAACGACGCAATCCGTCGCCTTCACCGGCAGTTCATCAGGGGTTTTCAGCGTCAGGACTTGCCGGGCGGTGGGGAAGCGTTCCGACGCAGCAAGAGCAGGTCGCCAGTCGGCGACAGTGACGCGCCAGCCGAGTTGGGTGGCCATTTGCGCGAGCGGGATGGCGTCGTCGCCTGCGCCAAAAATCACCAACTGAAGCGGCGGCGGTAGGAATTCAATGAACGCCTCCAGGCTGCCGCTTGCCGACCGAAAGGTTGTCTGGCGCGAGCGGCGCTCGGTCAAGCATGTTTGCAACTCGACCTGCAGATGCCGCAGCCAGTCGGCCTCTTCCGCCAAGCCGCCTTCCGCCTGTGGTGTAGCGGCTATACGCAACAGTCGGAAGCCGCACCATCCGGCTAACTCACCCGCGGCGCGGAAGACGTGCGCCAGCGCAGCGTCTTCGCCCGTTGCGGCGGCCAGCGCCAACAGGTCAAGTGGGTGATGGCGGGTGTCGGGATGAAACGGCTCGACGTAAATGAGCGTCTCGCTTTCACAGCCGAGGCCGACGCCCCACGTCGCATCGGCGGCGACATCGCGCGTATCATACGTCACCAGTTGCGGCCTCTCGGTCAGGATCACCGCCTGCGCCCGTTTGATCAGGTCCTGTTCGAGGCAGCCGCCGCTGACGTTGCCGGCCGTTTCGCCGGTTTCAGTAATGAGCATCCGCGCGCCGGGCCGCCGGTAGGCGGAACCGCTGACGCTCACCACCGTGGCAAGCGCCGTCCGGCGCCCGGCTGAGGTGAAGCGATGGAGTGCGGCAAGCAGCGCGTCAAGTTCGTTCATCGTGGTATAAATCCGCCGCGCTTCACCCGGCGAAGAGAAATCCGCTGGAACGCGGGCGTGGAATTGTTCGTGCTTAGTAACATCCGTGGGCTGAGTACGCCAAGGTTTGTGAACCATGTTGGGTTGATCATGCCCCGGAACCTTTCGGGGGCGGCGACGACTACGGCTTGTAGAGTGTAGCCCGCAGAGAGGATTCGTCATGCCGTCTTTGCCGGAGGAAACCAAGCTCGACCACCCGCTTTACGGCGAGTTTGAGGACTACCTCGATGGTGTTTTGCCTGCTGCGCGTCGGCGGGAGGTGGAAGACTTGCTGGCGCGTTCAGCCGTTGCGCGCGCTGCGCTGGAAGAGTTGCGGACGGCGCGGGCTTGGCTGCACGGGACGGACTGGGAAGTGCCGGAGCCAGCGGAATGGCCGTCGGCCGAGGCGATTTTGGCGCGCGCCGGCCGGCGTCCGGCGGCGGCAGGTTCGGCGGTCAAGCGGTGGTGGTCGGATTGGCGGGCGAGTTGGCGCTTTGCCTTTCGGTCGCCGGCCTGGGCGCTTGGGGCGGCGGCCTGTCTGGCGTTGCTTGTCGGTGGAAGTTTGTGGTGGATGTTTCGTCCGTCGGCGTCCGACGAAGTGGCGCAATCAAGGCGGCCACAACCGCCAGCGCGGGTGGAACCGGCCGGCGGCCCGGTCGCACCTGCCGCTCCCGCCGCCCCACCCTCAGCCGAGCGTACGCCGGTTGAGCGCGCGCCGAATGACACTCCAAAGAGGAAGGATGCGCCCGAAAAACCACGAGTGGATGCAGCGCAACCGACACCGGCGGCGGTCGCCCCCGAAGCCCCTTTGGAACGTACATCCCGTCCGCCGGCTGTACTCGGCCAAGCTGAACCCGCTCCATCGCCAGCGGCTGCGCCGTCATCGGCTGGCGTGGCGGAAGGGATGCGGCTGCGCACCGGACGTGATCTCGCCCGTCAGAGTAAGTCGCCGGCTTCCGCGCCGGCCGGCGCATCCAGCGCGCTACCGGAAGCTCACAAGGAAGACCAGGAAGAAGCGGCTGACGCTTACGCCCCTGCTGCGCCGCACGCTTGGAAACCCGATGAATCCGCCGCTGCCCGCGCAGGTTCTTCGTCCGCTGAGGCTGAAAACACTGCGCCAGTGACGTTGCGGCTAGTCGTCGCGGATCGGGCACGTGCTATAGGGCAGGCGACCGCCGTCGCTCGCGCGTTTGGCGGTACGGTGCGGGTCGGCGGCGAGCGCGTGGTGGTTGTTGTTCCAGCGGCGCGGGTGACGGAATGTGCGGCGCAGATTCGCGCGCGCGTCTCGACAGCGGTGGAAGGATGGGTGTTGGAAATTACGGTGCGTGCGCGCGAGTAGTCCTATGCAGGTCGCTCGCAAGCGTTGGAGCGGTTTCCGAGAAGGTTCACGCGCAACATCCACTTGGCAGGCCGCGAACATTGGCTGCGACGCCTCGCCGCCGCCGTCGCTAACCGGCATGGGAGCCGCTTTGCCTGGCCGTAGACACCTTTTCATCGGCCGCCGTGCTTGCGCTATAGTGCCGACCAGTCAGCAAGGTGGATTCCCAAAACAAGAAAAGAGGCTATGTTGCATGGCCACGCACGAAGACGCCCATCTCATCCTAAAGCTGTACGAACTCCGCCGCGAGCCGGTGATGCGCGAAGCGCGTGATTTTGTCGCCTTCAAGTTCTTTCCCGAATCCGCCCAAGACATCAAAGACCTGCTTTTCGACAAGCGCAATCCTGTTCACGGTGCGTACTGGCGGCAGGTGACAACTTACTGGGACATGGCGGCGGCGTTGGTCAACCACGGCGCGCTAGATGAGGCGCTGTTTTTTGACGCCAATACGGAGTGCTTCGCTGTCTTCGCCAAACTGGAGCCGTTTTTGCCGGAGCTGCGCGAGCTGTTCGGCCCGTGGTACATGGTCAATTTGGAAAAGCTCATCCGGCGCTACCCCAACTACGGCGAGCGTCTGGCAAGCCTGCGGACACGGCTCAAAATGTACGGCGAAGCTTACAAAGACAAAAAAACCCGTGGCTTTAAGCCGGAAGAAATCTGATAAAACCGCCGCGCCGGTCGAAGCCGCGGCCTTGAGGACGAACGATGAACATTGCCAAGATTCTGGAATTGCCGTTCAAGGGCAACTTTATTCCCTATCCAAGTCGGTCGCAGGTTGCAGTCGGGACTGTGGCCCCTGACTTTACCCTGCCGGACGTTGCAGGGCAGCCGTTTACGTTGTCGGCAGTCGCGCCGCGTTGGTGTCTGCTTTACCTGACGCGCATTGTGGATCGCGGCTTCATCTGACCATTCTGCTATCCGCGACTGGTCGAGTTGCGTGAACGATATGCGGAATTTCAAGCCAAGGGGGCGGAAGTGGTGGTCGTCAGCACCACGGATGTCGCCACGTCAAAGCTGATTGCCGAAGACTTGGCGTTGCCTTACCCGTTTCTGAGCGACCCGGACTGGACGGTGTTCAAGAGGTACGGCACGGGTGCGGCGCTGGGTGTTCCCTTACCGGCGCAGTTTTTGATTGACGGCGGCGGTTGTGTCGTTGAACGTTACCTCTGCGATTTTGTGCCGAATCATCCGCCGCTTGACGCGACACTGGCGCGCATACCGGCTTGCTGAGTGAGGGGTCCTTTCACCGTCGCTGCTCCGCCCGCACTCAGCATAGCGCGTGTTGGATGCGGAGGCGGTCCTGGTCATGAAGGCTTGTCCAAAGTGCGAAACTCTATGGGATGACGGCAAGCGGTTTTGTCCCTACCACGGTCTGCCGCTGACGCCAGCGCTGGAACTGGCGGCTGCGCCGCCTGCCGCTGCGCCTGTGGACGCGGAACTGACCGTCAAGATGAGCGAAGAGGAGCAGGCGCGACTGTTTGCGCCGCAGCTTCCGGCGGTGGAAAGCGCGCCGGTGAGCGAACCGGTACCGTCGGCTTGGGCAGCCCCCGCTATCGAAGACCCACCGACCCTGAAATCACTGAGGCGGGCGCCGGACGCCGCACCGCTCAGCCCGCCGCCCACCGAACTGGACACCTTCATTCCGCCGACGGTAGTGGTAGCGCCGTCGGCGTCTCCACCAGCGGACATCTTCATTCCACCAACGGTGGTGGTGACGCCGGCTGCGACGGAAGCCGTCGCTCCATCCTCGCCGGTGGACGCCTCCATCCCGTCATCGCCCGCTACGGTGACATCCGGCGCCTCCCAAGAGGGGCTGTCGCCGGTGACAACGGTCGTGTCGTCCCCGGCGACATCACGCTTCGACCCTTCGGCGACCGTGGTTTCACCAGGACCGGCTGGCGCGGTTAGCCCGCGTCTCCCGTCGCCGCCGGCGTCGGCACCTAATGATGATGTCGGGTTCATTCTTGATTTGGGCGAAAAAAGCAGTACTCGCCTGCCGGCGCCGACCAAAAATGAACCTGCGCTGTCTAATCCTCCGGGGCGCAACCTGACGCCCTCGGCCGTGCCGTCGCTCGTTCCGCCGCCATCGCCGACCGTCAAACGGTTGACGGCGGTGCAGTATTTCAAGCTGTTCAATGAGCGCAAAAAGATCATCCAGCAGTTTGTGCAGGGACTGGATCCGAGGAAGGTCAAGGTCACGGAAGAACACAGCAATCAAGAAGACTACCTGATGCACCGTTATGACCTTGCTTTTCGCTCGTTGGGCATGGCGCGGACGTTCCCCGTGGTCATCATCTTGCGGCGCAAGCCGGTCTATGACCTGATTACCTCGGTGGATTTGTACGAAATCGCCGAATCCCCACTACTGCGGGAGGAACGCACCAAAAGCCTCGGCGGCGAGTGTAAGCCGACGCCCAACGGTACGGTTTATTATCTGTCGTACGGCAACGACCTCCCCACGGAACAACTTGGCGAGTGGTTGACCAAGACGTTTCAGGCGATTACGGCCCTGCTGCCAGGCGCAAGTCTGTAAGTTGCTCGATGGACAACCGCGCTGCGCTTGACACCGACGCACTCCAGGTTCCGCCGGCGGCGGCCGGTCTGCGGCTCGACGTGTTTCTGGCCGAACGGCTGAATGTTAGTCGGTCCCGCATTCAGCGGGCTATCGCCGATGGCGAAGTACGAGTCAATGGACGCCTGGCGCGCGCCAGCTATCGGGTTGTGGCGGGCGACGATATTGACGCCGACATTCCGGCGCCAGTGACGACTGACCTTCAGCCAGAGGACTTGCCGCTGACGATTTTATTTGAGGACGAAGCTGTCATCGTGATTGACAAGCCAGCCGGTCAGGTCGTTCACCCGGCGGCCGGTGTCGGCGGAGGGACGCTCGCCAATGCGCTAGCATTTCACTTTGGCGGTCGGCTTCCGGGCGGCGTGGCGTTCCGTCCGGGGATTGTTCATCGCCTTGACCGGGATACTTCCGGCGTCATAGTTGTGGCAAAAACTGACGCGGCGCTCGAACACTTGGCCGGACAGTTTCGTGCGCGAACCGTGGAGAAACGTTACGTGGCGCTGGTTCACGGCGATGTCGTCGGTGCGGGCGTTATTGACGCGCCCATTGCTCGCGACCGCAACAACCGTCTCAAAATGACCGTTGACCCGGCCGGACGACCAGCGCGGTCGCGTTATACCGTCCTGCGACGGTTGGGCGTGGTTACGTTGCTTGACGTCCAAATTGAAACTGGGCGGACACACCAGATTCGCGTGCATTGCGCGCACATTCGGCATCCGGTGATCGGCGACCCGTTATACGGACAGGGACGCGACCAGCAACTGCGTGACGCAGCGCAGCGGCGGGCGGTGATGGGCCTTGGACGGCAGTTTCTCCATGCCGCGCAGCTTGCCTTTGTTCATCCGGTGTCGGGACGACCGATGCGGTTCACTTCCCCGCTCCCGTCCGACCTGCAAGCGTGTCTCAGCGTTTTCACGGGCTCAAAACACAGCACTGAAGTGATTGAGGAGTGTGGCGATAACCGACGCCCGGCGACGCCATGACGCAACTGTAACGCTGCAATGCGCCGCGTTATGAGTGACTCCGTGCTCGTGTTTGGGGCCTTTGCAAGCCAGCTGGGACAGTGTAAGGTTTCGTACCCTGTCGTTCCATCCTCCATCCATCCCCCTGGAACTAACGAGCAAGGAGCATTGTGTATGAGTGCACCGGCCACAGCGACATACGAAGTCGCCCCCGAAGTCAAGTCGTTCGTCGCCCAAACGCGCCGCCTGCTAATTGACGGCCAGTGGGTTGAAGCCAAGCGCGGGCAAGTCTTCAAGGTCTATAACCCGGCGAACGGCGAAGTTATTGCGCATGTCGCCGAAGGCAACGCCGAAGATATTGACTTGGCGGTGAAGGCCGCGCGCCGCGCGTTTGAGGAAGGGCCGTGGCGCAAAATGACGCCCTCAGAGCGCGGACGGCTGCTGTGGAAGCTGGCCGATCTGGTCGAACAGCATCTGGAAGAGTTCGCCCAACTGGAGACCCTCGACAACGGCAAACCGCTGACGGTCTCACGCGCCGCCGACGTACCGTTGGCCGTGGATTTATTCCGCTACATGGCCGGTTGGGCTACCAAGATTGAAGGCGAGACGATCCCACTTTCCGTCCCCGGCGGGCAATATCTGGCGTACACCCTGCGCGAACCGGTCGGCGTTGTTGGGCAGATCATTCCGTGGAACTTTCCGTTGCTGATGGCGGCATGGAAGTTGGGGCCGGCGCTGGCGACCGGTTGCACGGTGGTGCTCAAGCCAGCGGAGGAAACGCCACTGTCGGCGCTGCGGCTGGGCGAACTGATTCTAGAGGCCGGTTTCCCGCCGGGCGTGGTCAACATCGTACCTGGGTATGGTGAAACGGCCGGCGCGGCGCTGGCGGCGCATCCCGATGTGGACAAGGTGGCGTTTACCGGCTCAACCGAAGTCGGCAAGCTCATCGTGCAGGCAGCCGCGGGCAACCTCAAAAAGGTCACGCTTGAGCTGGGCGGCAAATCGCCCAACATTGTTTTCAAAGACGCCGATTTGTCGGTCGCCATTGAAGGCGCGGCCAACGCAATATTCTTCAACCATGGACAGTGTTGTGTAGCCGGTTCGCGGCTTTTTGTCGAAGACGACATTTTCGACGATGTAGTGGCGGGCGTCAGCGAAATCGCTAAGCGAATCCGCGTTGGCGAGGGCTTTGACCCGGCGACGCAGATGGGGCCGCTTGTGTCGGAAACGCAGCTCCGGCGCGTGATGGGCTACATTGACGCCGGTCTCAAAGACGGCGCCAAAGCTGTAGTCGGCGGTTCGCAAATTGGCGAGAAGGGCTACTTTGTCGCGCCGACGGTGCTAACCGACGTAACCGACGATATGAAGGTCTGTCAGGAGGAAATCTTTGGCCCGGTTGTCGCGGCGATGAAGTTCTCGGACATTCGTGAAGTTAGCGCGCGCGCCAACAACACAATCTATGGTCTTGGCGCCGGCATTTGGACGCGCGACATCAGCAAGGCTCATGCGTTAGCGGCGGAAATCAAAGCCGGGACAGTATGGATCAACTGCTACAACGTTTTTGACGCTGCGCTGCCTTTTGGGGGCTATAAGCAGTCTGGCTGGGGCCGCGAGATGGGCGGCGCAGTGCTCGACGCCTACACCCAGACCAAATCGGTTTGCGTCAGGCTGGGGTAGTCGGGCTGGCGCATGTTGTCTTTGGACTGCTTCCGGGACGCGCCTGTGAGCGCGTCCCTTTGGTTTGGATGAGGTTTTGCGATGTTTGAAAAAGGCTTTTTGGCGGGCAAAGTGATCTTGGTGACAGGCGGCGGCACGGGTTTGGGACGCGCCATGGCGCTGCGGTTCGCTGAACTGGGGGCGCGCATCGCTGTTTTAGGGCGGCGTCCTGAGCCGTTGGCGGAGGTTGTGCAGACGATTGAAAGCAGCGGCGGGGAAGCCTTGGCTGTGACGGCTGACGTACGCGATGCGGCGCGCGTCAACACTGCCGTCGAGGAGGTTGTGACGCGCTTTGGCGCGGTCCATGTCTTGGTCAACAACGCCGCCGGCAACTTCTTGGCGCCGACTGAAACGCTGTCACCCAACGCCTTCAATGCAGTCGTTGGGATTGTGCTCAACGGGACGTTTCACTGTACGTCGGCCGTCGGCAAACACATGATTGCGCAGGGGAACGGCGGCTGCATTCTTAACATCGTCGCCACATACGCTTGGACGGGCGCGGCCTACGTCGTGCCGTCCGTCTGCGCCAAAGCCGGCGTTCTGGCGATGACGCGGGCGCTGGCCGTCGAATGGGGTCGCTGGCGGATTCGGGTGAACGCCATTGCGCCAGGGCCGTTTCCAACCGAGGGTGCCTGGTCGCGGTTGATGTTGCCGGGGATGGAAGAGGAAGGAAAACGGCGCAATCCGACCGGGAGGTTCGGCGAGCCGGCCGAGTTGGCCAATCTGGCGGCGTACTTGGTCAGCGATGCGGCGAGTTATATCAACGGTGAGTGCGTCACGATAGACGGCGGCGAATGGCTAATGGGACAGTCCTTCAATGCCCTGACGCTGCTGCCGCCCGACCAACTGCGGGCAATGATGGAGGCGTTACGTCCCCGGAAGCCAGCTTCCTAAGACCTATCCACTGCTGGCTGGGAGAGTAGGCAAAGAACCATCGCCCGATTCGTGTGGGCTGTGGTACTGGCTCTCCGCGCCGCTGGCTGATTTCGGATCGGCGCTATGAGAGCGCGTGCTGACAGAGGTATTTGAAAATGCCCTTCGATGAGAGAAAGCCAATTGGCTTTTCTTCGTCGTCCACAATCGGGATGTGCCGGTACTTGTGCATCGCCATCAGGTTGAGGGCCTTGGCGAGCGTATCCCCGTGTCGTACCACGCCTGGATTGGGCGTCATAATTACGTCCACCGGCGTCGCTTCCAGTTCCGTAATGCGATTGGCGACCTTGTAGAGCATATCCCGTTCGGTGACGATGCCAACCAGCTTTCCGTTGCGCGTCACCATCGCACATCCAAACCGCTTCTCCTGCATGGCGCGCAGCGTAGCGGCGATGGACGTACCGACTTCAACCGTAATTGGCGGGTAGGGAAACAAATGCTCAATCGTATCTTCAGCGAGCGTCTGTTGAATCGGGAGCTCCGGCTCGCCGATTTCAACGGCTGTCAAGTCCGAACCGCATGCTTCGCAGATTTCTGCGCCGGGCAGGTTTTCAAAACCACAGGCAGGACACTTCATCGCTAGCCCTCCTCAAACGTTGGGACGGTAGACCAAACACACCACATTGGCGACGCGCAGGGCGGCCACAGTACCACAGAGCCAACGCACCGTCACCACCGAAACTCCTCTGACGCCGCTATCCACACTGAATGCGCCAATGGCCGAATGTTAGGAAATGACGAGCGCTGCCATGAGCGTTACCCAACCGCCGCAGGAAAACAAAACGGCTGGGCAGTCCAGCGAGCCACCCTCAATTTGGATGTGTTCTGACATCATCAACAGTCGCTTCTGCAAAAAACTGGCTTGTCGCCGACCTCGGTCAGGGTTACATCCGGCGGCAGGTTCGCGCGAATGTCGGCTAGTTTTAGCGCCGCCAGCGCCACGGCGTTGCCGCCGGCGCGCTTTGACACCTGCACGATGACCGCCGAACGCCCATCCAGCGCAGTGATGGTCCGAGGCGACTGTGCGGCGTCTTCGATTTGCGCTACGTCGCTCAGGTAGATAGGATCGGCGTTACGGTAGGCGATTGGCAGTTGGTACAGTGAGGCGGCGTCGTTCAGCTTGCCCGGCGTGCGGAGCGCGGTCACGCGCGCGCCCTGCTCCAGTGTTCCGGCGGGGGCGTCCTGATTCCGGCGCTGGACGGCGGACGCGATTTCAGCCGGCGTCAGCGCGTACGCCCGCAGGCGCAGCGGGTCAAGCATGACGCGGATTTCGCGCCGCGCGCCCCCCAGCAGCGAGACTCGCCCGACGCCGTCAAGCGTCTCAAGTTGTTCCTTGACGCTGCGACGCGCGATGCGCGTCGTTTCAACGAGCGGGCACGGCGATGCCACCGCCAACCGAATGACCGGCGCGGCGTTGGTTTCAAACTTCTGGACGGTCGGCGGCTCGATGGTTCGGGGCAGCTCCGGGATGACGAGGTTGACTTTGTCCCTGACTTCTTGCGCGGCAACGTCAAAGTCTTTGTTGAGCGAAAACTGAATGTTGACCTGCGAAATGCCTTCCACCGACGAGGAGCGGATTTCCTTGACGCCGCTGATGGCTTTAACCGCCGCCTCAACTTTTTCGGTAATGTCGCGCTCGATGTCCGCTGCCGAAGCGCCGGGATTGGCGACCACAACCGTGACTACCGGAAAATCAACATTGGGAAATTGGTCTACACCCAGCGTCGTATAGCCAAAAAACCGGCGACAGTAATCGCCATAATCAGCATGGTGGCGAAAACCGGGCGTTGAATACAAATTTCAGCTAAACGTTGCATGCATTATCTTCAGGACTCTTAAGAATCATATGCTACTCTGTTTTATCGTCTGGCTCTTCATTTTCATTCTTGGATCGCTGTACGGCATAGCCGCTATTTCGGTTTTTCTAACAAAAAGCGAGTCTATTGAGTTTTTCAAAAGACAGCCGTTCGTATCCAGCTTTCTTGGGGTTGTCATCATAGCCGATATAGCCTTGACATGTTCAGTTTTTATGCCGCTTAGATTTTATCACATCATTGCGTTTATGATATTCATCGGAGTTTATTTTGGATCGTTCTTTCCTAAGGATAAACTGTATCTGCTGCTTTATTCCGTATTAGGAAACCTGAAATACATAGTTATCTCTTCAGTCATTTCATTTTTCGTCATCAATGTTCCATATAGCAATCTCTCCGATATGGCAATTTATCATGTTCAAATTGCCAAGTACCTACACGACTACGGTTTGGTGAAGGGTCTTGCATTTGTCTTACTCCAACTAGGTCATCAGTCGGCTTGGTTTGCTTTACCTCCATTGTTTGAAGATTTTCTTAGGATTCACTCAAGTTTGATTGTAGGAGGTTTTTCGGTTTTCATCTCGTTCTGTCAGTTGCTGAGGAGTTTGTCGGTTTTACTTGAAGATCCAAGTGAGCTGTGCTTAGCTTCGTACTTCTTACTGACCATTCCGAACATACACGTACACATCGAAGTCACGGCGGTCGAGATGGCGCTCAATGTCCTGATCGGGATGACCGTCTTCTGTGTCATGAAGTACTTCGACAATCCGTCAAAGGATACACCCGCTGCGACCGAGGCGGCGTCAGGTTGCCCTTTTCTCTGGTCGGCGCTGCTTCTTGGCATTGGCTCGCTGGGCTTGAAACTCACTGGAGCGCCAATTTTTCTACTCGGTGTTTACTTACTGGTTAAGTCTTACCGCTTTCACACGGCTGGTCATTACCTTAAGCTTGGCTTTATTTCCGTCCTACTGGTTATGCCGAGAATGATAGCCGGAATCATCACTTCCGGTTGTCCGTTTTACCCATCCAGCTTCCTGCATATTTCCGTTCCTTGGTACATTGGCACGGATGTCTCTCAAGAATTGGTTCAGCACATTATTGATTACGGTCGCTGGGACACTCTAAACCTTCCAGCATACCGCACGGATACCAACTGGATTCTACCTTGGCTTCGGCGTTACACAGGTAAATCTGCACTTTACTTAACATACATCTTCACAGCGACACTTTTTATTGCGGTCGTTGTCCATCAGAGGAAATTTCTCAGAGCATACTCCGCGCTGTTTGCCGTAACAATGTTCGCCTTCCTCGGTGTGCTGTACGCATTTCTAACAGCGCCTGCACCGCGATTTATTTTGTTCTACTTTTCAGGTCTTGTCATGGTCGTCCATTTTGCCTTATCCAAGATGGGCGTCAAGCAGTCCTTGCTTACAATCATTGCCTCATCTTCATTTTCCGACTTGACAAATGGGAGCACCAAACTTGCTCTGACGCAATTCGTTTTACTCGTACTTTTGGCCGTTCTTGATATTGGATTCCGGAGTCGTTATACCAATCTGCTTCTGATCCTTACATACGCAAGCAAAGTCATCATCTTCATCACTTACTACATATGTTTTAGCCTGTTCTATTGTCACCACCCCAGTCTTTTTATTGTACCGGACACTTCCTCATTGGTTCGTCGCTTTGAAATGGTGAACATCAACGGCATCATTTTCCATCAACCCGTCAACTCAACCTGTGGTTACGGACCGTTGCCCTGTTACTCAGGTAATCTATCGTTTGCTCCTCCACTGACCGAAATAGAGCTGATTGACAAAGAAAAAGGCTTTGCCGGTGGATTGAGGAGAAGGAAAAGGCCGTAGTCGTTCCTAATCCGCTGGAATAACATTTTCTCCGTCCCGTATCTTTTCCAAATTTGAGACAACGATCTTTTCTCCTTCTTTGAGTCCCTGCCGAACAAACACTTCGTTTTCAACGGTTTCATCCGTCTGGACGAGGCGCAGGCAGGCACGGTTGTTCTCGACGACATAGACCGCCGCTGTGCCTAGTATGGCGTGCTGGAAAACGGCGGTGCGTGGAATCAGGAGGCGCAGTGACGCTTCATCCAGCAGCAAGCGCGCCGTGACAAACATGCCCGGACGCAATTTTCGCTCCGGGTTGGGCGCGGCGACCTCAACCGCCAGCCGACGGGCGGCCGCGTCCACGAGAGGGCGGATGGCTGTCACCTTCCCGCGAATCACGAACCCCGGATGGGCGTCCGTAGCGGCTTCCACCTCTTGTCCGCGACGAACTTTGGCGGCGTCCGTCTCCGGCAGCCGGAGTTCCAGCTTGAGCTGATCCAGCGCGACCAATTCGACCGCCGGGCGATCCGGCGTCGCGTATTCGCCGACATTGACGAACCGCTCGGCGACATAACCGGCGAACGGCGCGCGAACGGTCATGTCGTCCACAGCCCTTTCCGCCAAGGCGACCGCCGCCCGCGCATCAGCCACGCGCGCGGCGGCCGCACGCAAGCCGATGTATTCCGCCTGAAGCCCACGGAGCGTCGCTTCATACCGACGACGCGCGGCGCGCAAAACCGCCTGCGTTTTTTCGGCGTTGGCGCGGGCTTCATCAAGCATGGCGCGGGTGATGTTGTCGTTGCGGGCGAGGCGTTCGTAGCGGCTGAGGGTCGCCGCTGCAAGCTGCGCGTCGGCTTCAGCCGCCGTGAGGTCGGCTTGCGCCGCTTCCGCTTCGGGAAGCCTTTGAGGATCGAAAGCGCCTTGCTCAAGGCTGAATCGCGCCCGCAGTTGGGCGTCGGCGGCTTCCGCTTGGGCAAGCGCCGCCCGCGCCTGCTCCAGCCGTTGGTGCGCCTCGCGGTCGTCGAGTCGCGCCAAGACGCTCCCCGCCTCGACAAACGCGCCGGTCGTCACCGGCGTCTCCACCACGCGCCCCGGCGCATTCGGCGCTACGGCGGCGCGGCGGGCCGCTGTGACCGTCCCCGCCGCCGCGATGAACTGCGGACGACGCCGGACGGCGACGGCGACCGTCTTCACTGGAACCGGCCCGGAAGCCGCCGCCGTCGCCTCAGCGGTTTTGACCGCCGACCGACACCCTGCCGCCGTCCACAACGGGAGCGTCAGGCATGCCAACTGCACCGTCCAGACGGCCGGACGGAGCGCCCGCCACCATCGCTGATGAAACGCAAACCGCGCCATTATCGCCCTCATCCCGCCGAGCCGTCGCGCTGCGCCGAGGCGTCCGCCCCGCATACCGCAAGGTCAATCCAGCGCAGGATCAAATCGCGCACGCGCCGCCGCGTCTCACCGGTCGGCGGCGCCAAACCAAAACCTTCCGCAAAGTAAATGCCGTCGGCGGCGAACCGAACCGCCGTCGCCGTCGCGTCATCCAGGCCGTCGGAAATCAGCAACCGATGCCAACGCTCGTACGCCGCGCGAATCAACGCCAGAAGCTCCGGGTTGACCGCCAGCGCAGCGACAAAACCCGCCATGTCACCCTGCGCCAAGCCAAGCGTCAGCATCTCGTCGGGGTCAAAGTCGGCGAAGGACGCCCGGACGTACGCGCGCAGCCACCGCCCCGGTTTGTTCGGTTCGGGGTCGCGGGCGTACTCCAGCGCCGTCGCGCGATCCCATTCGGCGATGAATGTTTCAATGAGCGCCTGAATGAGCGCGTCCTTCGTCGGAAAGTGATACAGCAACCCGCCCTTGCTGACGCCGGCCGCGCGAGCCACCGTTTCAAGGGTCAGCTTGGGCAAGCCGTCGGTCGCCACCACGCGGACGGCGGCGCGCAGCAGTTCATCGCGCGTCGAAGGCGTCACAGCGGCGGCTTTGGCGGTGGGGTTGCGCATGGCGCGCACTGTACCGGCCGGCCGGTATAAAATCAATCTGCCGACCAAACCCGCCGGGCGTCACGTCTGCGGCTTGAACGCTCCCACCAGCGCCGCAATCGTCGTGTCGCGCTCGCGGCAGTAGGTCTCCAGCCCTTCAATGACGTGCAACGCGGCGCACGGCTCGGTGTAGTTAATCGTCCCAAGCTGCACCGCCGTCGCGCCCGCCAGAATAAACTCCAAGGCGTCCATCCAGTTCGTGATCCCGCCCATCCCGATGCGCGGAATGCGTACAACCTGCGACACCTCGTACACCATGCGGACGGCCAGCGGCCGAATCGCCGGCCCTGAAAGCCCGCCCGTCGTGTACGCCAGTCGCGGCCGGTGCGTGTAAACGTCTATCGCCAATCCGACAAACGTATTGACCAGCGAGAGGGCGTCCGCGCCGGCCTGCTCAACCGCACGCGCCACCTCGACAATGCTCGGCGCGTTCGGGGACAACTTCACGATGACCGGCCGCGTCGCCGCGCGCTTCACCGCTTCCGTCACCTGCGCCGCCAAACGTGGATCGTTCCCGAACTGCGTCCCGCCTTCCTTGACGTTCGGGCAGGAAATGTTCAGTTCATACGCCGCCACGCCGTCGGCGTCGTTGAGCACCGTCACGACCTCCAGAAAATCCTCGATGGAAAAGCCGAAGATGTTGGCGATGATATGCGTATCGTAGGCACGCAACGCAGGCAGCTTTTCTGCGACAAACGCCCGCACGCCAATGTTCTGCAACCCAATCGCGTTGAGCATCCCCGCCGGCGTTTCCACAATGCGGGGCGGCGGATTCCCCCGGAGCGGCTGCGGCGAAAGCCCCTTCGTGCAAAAGCCGCCCAACCGCGAAAGGTCGAAAAACGGCAGAAATTCCAGCCCGTAGCCAAACGTGCCGCTCGCCGGAATAACCGGATTCTTGAAGTGTAAACCAGCGAACGTAACAGCCAACGGGTTGTCGCTCATAACGCAGAGGATGGCGGCGGTGTGTTCACCATCAGAGGCGGCTGCCCTGTCGTCGCCAGCACCGAAAGCCACAAACTGCTCTTCGGCGAGAGTTGCTTCCTCTGACTGGTGACCAACGGCATCGGCACATGCACGAACGTCCCATGCCAGTAACCGATGAGCAAATCCGTCTTGCCGGCCATGGCGGCATGTACGGCGTAGCGGGCGAAACGGTCGCTAAGCTGCGCGTCATCGCAGTTGGCGGGGACGCTCCGAATGATGTAGCTCGGATCAATGTACCGGACGTTGGCCTCAATCCGGCGCTCGCGAAAGTACGCCGTAATGCGGTCGCGCAGGTACACGCCGATGTCATGGTGCTTGATGTTCCCCGAAGCGTCCCGTTCCACTGGTAAATCACCGAAAAGATGCTGCCCGGCGCCTTCGGCGACGACTACAACGGCATGGCCGCGGCTGAGGATGCGCCGCTCCAGATGGGCTAGAAAGCCATTCGGCGGTTCGAGATCAAATGGGAGTTCAGGGATCAGCGCGAAGTTGACCTCCTGACTAGCCGTTGTCGCGCCCGCCGCAATGAAACCCGCATTGCGTCCCATCAGCTTGACGATGACCACGCCGTTTGGCGCGCCTTTCGCCTCGGCATGCGCGCCCGCAATGACTTCCCGCGCCTTCTCAACCGCCGTTCCGTAGCCGAACGACCGAAAGACATAGGGGATGTCGTTGTCAATTGTTTTGGGGATGCCAACCACCGCCAGCGGACGGCCGCGTTCGCGGGCGGCGCGCGCAAGAGCCTCTGCGCCCCGCTGCGTTCCGTCGCCGCCGACGCAAAACAACATGTCAATCCCCCGGACAGTCAGCGTGTCGAGCATAACGTCCACCGGCTGCGGCCCGCGCGACGAACCAAGGAACGTCCCGCCTTGTAGATGGATGTTTTCGATCATTTCATGCTTGAGCAGGACGAAGCCGTCGCCGTACGCCGGATTTAAGCCACGGTAGCCGTACCGAACGCCGTACACCTCCGGGACGCCGTAGTTGTACTTGAGCGTCAAAAACACCGACCGAATGACGTTGTTGAGACCCGGACACAAACCGCCGCAGGTCACAATCGCCGCCTTGACCTTGGTTGGGTCGAAAAACAGCCGCTCACGCGGCCCGGCGCGTTCAAAAAACAGGTCGTCCGGGCGGGCGTCAAGGCTGTCCAGCTCGACATGAAAGCGAATCCGAGCGGCGTCCGACATGAACTCGCCGTGGTATTCGCCGACCGCCGCGCCCAGTTGCAGCGGCGACGGGAAACGACATTCACCCAACGACCGGATGACCAAATCTTCAGGCTTCGGCAACGTCATGACGGTCTCCGAACGGCGCGCGCTGCGGCCTTGGATGGGCGCGCCGGCGTCGCGCGGGCGCGTCCGGCGGCCGACTTGGCGACGGCCTGAGCCGACGGCGCAGCAGTAGCCGCGTTGCCGACGGTCGCCGCCAACCGGCGGCGCTGGTGTACTTTGGCTTCACCAGTCGGCTGCGGCTTGCTAAGGGTGCCCGCTGTCACGCGCGGCGCTATTTTGCGGTCTGAGAAAAAGCGGCGCACTTCGGCGGCGGTCAACTCCCGCACTGCGCCGACCGGCAGACCGGCATCCGTCAGGTGGCCAATCGCCACCCGCCGGAGCTTCAGCACCGAATGGCCGATAGCGTCGAACATTTTCCGAATCTGGTTGTTTTTGCCCTCATGTAGGACGAGTTCAAACCAAGCGTTGTTGCCGTCGGTTTGCTCCAGCGGCGTTAGGTGAGCGATCCGGTGGAATTCGCCGTCAATCATCATGCCGCGTCGCAGCCGCTCCAGTTGGTCAGGGCCGGGCGTTCCTTTGACCTTAACGTGATAGACCTTCGGACAGTGCTCCCCGGCCTTGGTCACGCGATAGGTCAGTTCGCCGTCGTTGGTCAGAATCAACAACCCCTCCGTATTGAAATCCAACCGCCCGACCGGATGGACGCGCGGCGCACCCTTCGGCAACAGCGCCGTGACCAGTGGGCGGTTTTGTGGATCGGAGAGGCTAGACAGATACCCCTTCGGCTTGTTGAGGAGGTAATACACCAGTTTGCGCCGCGCCAGTCGAGGGTTGATAAGCTTGCCGCGCACCTTGATGGCATCCTGGTCAGGGTCGGCTTTCGCGCCCAAGGTGTTCACGACCTGTCCGTTGACCGTCACAAGGCCTTCCCGAATCCACGTTTCCGCCTGCCGCCGCGACGCCAAACCGGCCGCCGCGATGATTTTCTGCAATCGTTCCAGCATAGCTCGTTACGCATCTGTAGCCGCCGTGGTCGCCTCTTCCGGGCTTCCCAGCCGTTCAGTGGCATGCCGGGCGCCGGCGTGGGACTCCATGATTTCCTGCATAAATTTCTGCGGATGCTGGCGGATCTCCAAGCTGTGTCGTTCGATTTCCTTGCGATACCGCCGCCGGAGTTGTGCAGCCGCCCACCGCCGCCGGTCGTCATCGTTTTCTAGCGTCACCGGCGGAATCCGCCGCGGCCGCCCCTGCTCGTCCACAGCCACCATTGTGAAGTAGCACGTTATGACATGCCGCGACGTGCGTTTCTGGATGTTTTCTGCCTCCACCCGGATGCCAACCTCCATGGAGGTTGTCCCCGTATAGTTGACCGACGCCCGAAATGTGACCAACTCACCAACGTGAACTGGCTCACGGAAGATCACCTGATCCACGGAAACCGTCACAACGTAGCTGCCGGAGTACCGCGAAGCGCAGGCGTAGGCGACTTGGTCGAGCAATCGCAGCATGGCGCCGCCGTGGACGTGGCCGGAAAAGTTCGCCATATCCGGCGACATCAAGACCGTCATTAACAGTCGTTTTTCAGACATCGCTGACTCCTTCTTTAGGACTCCTGCTCCAGCATCGCCCTCTAATGTCACCCGCGCACGGGACGGGGTTCATCAACCACCGGCAACGCCGCAACGCGCTCATGTTGTCGGGGCGTCCAGCTCCGCTAAATCCTCCAGATTGGGCAGCACGCTCAAGTCCTTGAGGCCGAACTGGATGAGAAACTCCTTCGACGTACCGTACAAGATTGGCCGCCCCACACACTCCTTGCGACCCTTCGGAACGATGAGTTTCCGGTCAAGCAGGGTTTTGATGGCCGATGACGAGCTGACGCCGCGAATTTCAAGGATTTCAGGTACGGTGATGGGTTGCTTATAGGCGATGACGGCCAAGGTTTCCAGCGCGGCCAGCGACAGGCGCGCCGCCGGCCGCGCGCGGTGGTAGCGCCGAACATATTCACTCAATTCAGGGCGCGTCGCCATTTGCCAACCGCCTGCAATCTCACGCAGTTCTAGACCACGGTGTGCATAATCGGCGACCAGCGCCGCCAGCGCCGTCTCGATCATCTCCGGCGAGACTTCAGGCAACAACTCCGTCATCTGCTTGCGCGTCAACGGCTCTTCAGCGACGAAGATCAAGGTCTCCAAAATGGCTTTCAGCGTATCGAGCGTCATAGTGCGACGGGCGTCTCCACGGGAGGCGACAGGCGCTCAAGGTGGATGTCGCCAAACGTTTCCGTCTGAATAAAGCGCACCACCCCTTCGCGGAGCAGTTCCAAGATGGCCAAAAACAGGCAAACCATTTCCCGTTTGCTGCGAGCGGCTTCAAAGAGTCGGGTGGCGTTGAGGCGCGGCTGCGTCTCCAGCAGGGCGCGCAACTCCGCCAACTTGCGCGCCTGCGTCATCGTCTCGTGCGCAATCGCCAGTTCGAGCCGCTGGCGGCGGCGGTCGAGCAGGCGCTTGAAAGTCTCCAACAGATCAAAAACCGTGACGCTGACCTCACCGGCTGGCGACTCCTGGACTGGCCGCGTGTAAACCCCCTGTTCCACCTCATAGCGCGTCCACAACACCTGCGCCGCCGCCCGATACCGCTGGTGCTCCAAAAGCTGCCGCACCAACTCGGCCCGGGGGTCTTCAGCCGCCGCTTCGGTTGTCGCCTCAGCCGTCGCGGGTAAGAGCATCCGTGACTTGATGTGAATGAGCGTCGCCGCCATGACCAGAAACTCCCCGGCGACATCAAAATCCAAGTCGCGGAGCGCCTGAATGTAGGCCAGATACTCCGCTGTGATGCGTGCAATAGGAATGTCGGTGATGTCGAGTTCATGCCGCTTAATGAGATGCAGCAGCAGGTCTAGCGGCCCCTCAAACACCTCCAGCCGGACGTGGTAATCGCCCGGAGCGGCGTCCGGTGACGCCCCGGCGAACAGCGTTTGGGAAACCGGCGGAGTGGTCGGCGACAACATGGCAACTTCGCGGCGGCGCTGGACGGCGCGCCCAGCTTCACAACAAACTGACCAGCAGCCCTAGAAACAGCTTCACGATAGGCCGGTAGATCAGCGCCAGCAGTCCCGTAAACGACGCGATAAGCAGCAGGAGAAAGCCGTACGGGCGCAAGCTTTCGTACGCCTCCATCAGCGGAACACTCACCACGCTCAGCAGACTCGACAGAATATGACTGCCGTCCAGGGGCGGAATGGGGATCATATTGAAGACGGCGAGCAGCAGGTTGATGACGATCATCATCCACAAAAAGGTCAGCACAGGTTCGGCGAACCCAAACAACGCCCCGGCGTCGGACAAATCCGCGCCCATGAAAAAGCCAAATACGTCTTCTCGACTCATGCCGACGCCGACCAGTAGCAGTTTGACCGTCAGCGTTGCGCCCAGCGCCAATAACAGGTTGCTGATGGGACCGGCGGCCGAAACGGTGATGTTCGCTACGACCTTGTTCTTCCAGCGACTAGGATTGACTTCGACCGGCTTTGCCCAGCCGAAAATGAACCCGCCAGTAAGCAAGCCGATTAACGGGAACAAAATCGAACCGATGGGATCAATGTGCGCTCGTGGGTCGAGCGTGACGCGGCCCTGGTAGCGTCCTGTATCGTCGCCGAAGCGTTCGCTTGTCCAAGCGTGGGCGAATTCATGGACGCAAAGCGAAAAAAGAAACGCGACAAAGCCAAGGACGATATTGCCAAGGTGGATGTCCCGCATGCGGCCTCTCTGAAAACGTCAGGGTCAGGCTCGGGTAGGGTTATAGCCAATGACCCCAACCGAAACGCGATAGATTTCGTGATTGGACGCCAAAATCGCCGCGCCCCGGTCGTCAAACGCCAAGCCAACGAGGCGCATACCGGCGATGAACAACTCGGCGTCCTGCGCGTCCGGCGCGATTTTGATTACGCCTCGCAGTCCGTCCATGCTGGCGCAGACGTAAGCGTTGCCGGCTTGGTCGAAGGCCAGCCCTTGCGGGCGGCCTAAACCCACAAACCACGGCTCGACTTTGCCAGTCGGCGTCACACGATAGACCGCCTCGCGCGTCCCGGCTGCAGTCGGGGCGGTGACATAGAGGTTGCCGTCCGGCGAGAAAGCCAAGTGGTAGGCCGCCATGCTCGGCTCTAGTCGCGCGTAGGGCGTCACGTCACCCAATGGCGTCACCCGGTAGATTGTTCCCTGCCGATCGCCGACAAAGAGGTTGCCGGTGCGGTCAATTGCCAGCCCCGTCGCAATTCCTAGATTCTCAGCAAAGGGGACGACCTCGCCGAAGGACGACACCCGGTACAAGACACCGTTGTGACGGCTCGTGATATAAAGCGTCCCATCACGGTCGAAAGCGAGGCCGGTCGGGTTCATGATGTTGTCCAGAAACGGCGTCGCCTTACCGTCCGGCCCAATCCGCCAGACGGAGACCTCGACCTTCTTGCCGCGCGACCCGGAAATCGTGGTGAAAATTGTCCCAGTTTCAGGATCATAGGCAGGGTTGGCGACTGGATGGAGATTGTCCGCCAGAAGTTCGGCGACCAGAAACGGTACGCGGGCGCTGACTTTGCCGGCCGACAGCAGTTGTATACCGGCCAGTCGGTCCCGTTCGCTCAGTTCGCTGGGAACCGTCACCAGAACCCGATCCGGTGAGGCGCTGACGATGCGGGCCGGCGTCTCGCCGAACAATACATCACAGGCCGCATAGTCCGTCGCGTCAAATCCACGGCAATCAATGACGATTAGGCCGCCCGGCACGCCGGCCTGCGGCCGAAGCTGAAGAATTTCAAGCATGGTCTGGCGTTGGAACTAAAGGGACTGGCTTGGTCATGACGGCGAGCGCTGACCGGTCGGCGCGGCCAACCGATCCAGCTCCTTCCGGGCGTCTTTGACCAGATCGCTTTCGGGAAACCGCTCGATGAGTTCGACAAAGTAGCGCCGGGCCTCCGCTTGGTTGGCATTCGCCTCTTCAGTTTTGCGCTGCGCTTCCTGCAGCTGCCGTTGCTTGGACAGGCGTTTCGCCTCTTCTTCCAACAGCCGGCGTTGGCCGAGATGGTATTTGCCAAGCAGGAAGAGAATTTTGTCAAAACGGGTGAACTGCGGATACACCTCGTAAATTTCCGTCAGGCGGTTGATCGAGGCCCGGAAGTTTTTCTGTCGGGCGTAAAACTCAGCAACTTCAATGTTTTTCCGCGCGCGTTTCTCCAACAGCGGATCGCGTGTGCCGAAGTCGCGCGGGTCCTCCGCCGCATCCGGCTCGTCCGTCTCCGGCGGCCGGGTCGGTTGTTGCAGAGACTGAGCACTGGAGGCGGCGGCCGCGTTCGGCGCCGGAGAGGCGACCGGCGACCACAACCAAGCGCATAGAACAATGTAAGCGCCCACCATCAATCACGTCACCCCTGCAAGATTGCCGCGATTTTTCCCCGCAAGCGGCGGTTTCCGGCGACGACTGATCCGCCGACGCACGGCGTGGACACGCCTGACTCAACCGACGACTATACCAATGTCGGGGATGAGCGAAAACCCAGAAGCGGCGGCTTTGGACGCCCGGTTATGACGGCGGGGCGTCCGTGCCCCAGCTGGGCGTTGTCTGAGCCTCGGTTGCGGTGAGCGGCAAGGTCGGGGTAAAGCAAGCGCCTTCTCCGACGTTCGAATCAGGCGGTTTTGAATGGCGTTGCCCGAACGGTGATTTTTGACCGCTTGGCGGAGCAGGTCTCATATTGCTCTAGCAGACGCCAGTTCTCCAGGCGCGCTGAAGCCCTCTATTGTTGCCGGAGACCGACTAATCGCGTGCACCAAGCAAGTATGCAAAGTAAGTATGCAAAAGCGCCGGGCGCGGCTACGCCTGCTCCAGCCGTGCTAGGCGACAAATCCCAAAAATGCGGTTGATGCTGAAAGTAGGCTCAAACGAGTATACCTCGCCTGCGCACCTATCACCTGCAACCGTAGCTTCAAGGACGTTGTCGGCGCGGGCATCGCGCACGAAGAGTTCCATCTTTTCCGGCGCAGCCAGCGGAGCGGCGCTGCGGAGCCGCACGGGCGCGTCGCCTCGGCGCTACAGACGCGAGCCGGCGTACGTCATGACAAGATACGCCAGCACTTCCTCTTCGCCCGGATTGGCATACACGTGCGGCACGTCGGCGCGGAAGTACACGGCGTCGCCGGCGGGAAGTCTCACCGGAGGACGGTCGCCAATCGTCAGTTCCAAGCAGCCCTGCTGCACGACCAGATTTTCGTACGTACCTTCGGGGTGCGGCTCTGCCTGTTCGACGCAGCCTACTTTCAACCGCAGTTCGTAAAACTCCGCTCGTCGCTCCCGGTCAAAGGGAAACAAGGCGCGGCTTTCAAAGCGTCCATCCTGCGACCGCAGCACCTTGGACGACGCCTGCGGTAGGATGACGACCGCCTGCTCCGGCTCATCGCCCAGCAGGTCGGCGAACCGGACACCCAATCCACGCGCAATCTTCCATAATACGGCGATAGTTGGGGCGCTTTCGCCAGCCTCAATCTGGCCTAGCATTGCCCGGCTCACCCCGGCCCGCGCAGCAAGTCGTTCAAGGCTTAGCCCACGTTGGCGGCGCAGCAGCTCTAAGTTCTCACCCACCCGCCGCTTCAACTCAAGCGCTTCTGATTCAGTCGTCTTCGCCTTTGGTTTCACCGTCCGCCACCCAACCTGCCTCCGCCGTTCGGCAAGAGCCGGGCGGAGATTGTTGACGAAAAAGTAAAGTATTCAGTAAGGTGGAAAGCACAAGAACCCACCAAGGTTCGAACCGCCTTGGCGACAGTCGAGTTTCACACCGATGCGAATCACGGCGCAAGAAGAATACGGACTCCGCTGCCTCATTCAACTCGCCCGCCAGCCGGAAGGGCAGGGGCTGACCCTCAAGCAGATCGGCGAGCGGGAAGGGATTTCAACGGCCAACGCGGGAAAAATTCTCTGGTTGCTGAGCAATGCCGGCATCGTGAAGTCCGCGCGCGGGATCAAGGGCGGCTACATGCTGGCGCGCCCGGCCACCCAGATTACCGTCAGTGAGATTATCAGCGTGTTTGAACACGCCGACCTGGAAGAGCATTGCAAGAACTTTTCCGGTATTCAGGAAGTGTGCGTCCACAACGCCGATTGCGGTATTCGTCCTGTGCTGCAAATTCTAAACGAAACTGTCAAGCAGGTGCTCAGCCAAATCACTCTCGCCCAGCTCGTCCATCACGAAGGCGAAGTGAGTCGGCGGTTGTTTCAGTTGCAGCGCGCCGCGCCGAGTGGGGCGATGCCGACCGGGGCAATCTCGGTGTGACGCCGACGGTGGGCTGGCGAAACCTGTGACGTTCGCTGAAGATTCTTTTGGGAAGGACTGAGGAAGGAACCTAACAATGAGCGCCCTTGCTGCGACTTTGGCTGCGCAGGAATACAAGTACGGCTTTACAACTGACATCGAGTCAGATGTCGTCCCGCGCGGCCTCAACGAAGACATCATTCGGCTCATTTCCGCCAAGAAGGAAGAGCCGGCCTTTATGCTGGAGTTCCGGCTCAAGGCCTATCGGCAGTGGCTAAAGATGACGGAGCCAACCTGGCAGAACGTCACCTACCCGCCGATTGACTATCAGGACATCATTTACTATTCCGCGCCGAAGCCGAAGAAGAAGCTCAACAGCCTCGACGAGGTGGATCCGGAACTGCTCGAAACCTTTGAAAAGCTCGGCATTCCGCTCCATGAGCAAAAGCTGCTGGCGAACGTCGCCGTGGACGCCATCTTCGACAGTGTTTCAGTAGCGACCACTTACAAAGAAAAGCTCCGCGAACACGGGGTCATTTTTTGCTCGTTCTCCGAAGCGGTGAAGGAGCACCCGGAGCTTGTCCGGAAGTACCTTGGGACGGTTGTGCCCATCAACGACAACTACTTTGCGGCGCTTAACTCGGCCGTGTTTAGCGACGGGTCGTTTGTCTTTGTGCCGAAGGGCGTGCAGTGCCCGATGGAGTTGTCGAGCTATTTCCGCATCAACAACGCAGAGTCGGGACAGTTCGAGCGGACGCTCATCATCTGCGAGGAAGGCGCGTCGGTGTCGTATCTGGAAGGCTGCACTGCGCCGAAGTACGACAAGAACCAGCTCCATGCCGCCGTGGTTGAGCTGATTGCGCTCGATGACGCCGAAATCAAGTACTCGACGGTTCAAAACTGGTATGCCGGTGACGCGGAAGGGCGCGGCGGCATCTACAACTTCGTCACCAAGCGCGGCAAATGCTTGGGGCGCAACTCGAAGATTTCGTGGACGCAGGTTGAAACCGGCTCGGCGATTACGTGGAAGTACCCAAGCTGCATCCTGATCGGTGACAACTCAGTGGGCGAGTTCTACTCGGTGGCGCTGACCAACCACCGGCAGCAGGCTGACACCGGCACGAAGATGATCCACATCGGCAAAAACACGCGGTCGCGGATCGTGTCGAAGGGCATCTCGGCCGGCAAGTCGAACAACAGCTACCGTGGGCTGGTCAAGATTCTGCCTAGCGCTGACAACGCCCGGAACTACACGCAGTGCGACTCAATGCTCATCGGTCATGACTGCGGGGCAAACACTTTCCCATATATCGAGGTTCAGAACAACACCGCCAAGGTCGAGCACGAAGCCACGACCTCAAAAATCAGCGAGGAGCAGATTTTCTACTTCATGCAGCGCGGCATTCCACAGGAAGACGCCATCTCGATGATCATCAGCGGCTTCTGCAAGGAAGTCATCCGCGAGCTGCCGATGGAGTTCGCCGTCGAGGCGCAGCGGTTGCTTGGCCTGAAGTTAGAAAACTCAGTCGGGTAGCAGCGTCGCTCAGTGTGAGGCTCAACAGCTCGGCAAGAGACGAAAGACTAAGGGGTATGCCATGCTTGAAATCAAAAATCTCCACGTGTCCATCGAAGGTCGCCCTATTCTGCGCGGCGTGAACCTGACGGTTAAAGCTGGCGAAATTCACGCCATTATGGGTCCGAACGGGTCGGGCAAAAGCACGCTGTCCAAGGTTTTGGCAGGCCATCCTGACTACACAGTGACGGCAGGTGAAGTTCTCTATTTCGGCAAAAATCTGCTCGAACTTGAACCTGACGAGCGCGCCCGCGAAGGTGTTTTTCTTGCTTTTCAGTACCCGGTTGAGATTCCCGGTGTTAGCAACGCGACGTTCCTGCGTGCCGCCTACAACCAGCTACGTAAGCATCGTGGCGAGGAAGAGCTTGACCCGTTGGAATTCGACGATCTGCTTCAGGAGAAAATCAAGATCGTTGAGATGGACAAGTCGTTCATTGAGCGTTCCGTCAACGAAGGCTTTTCGGGCGGCGAGAAGAAGCGCAACGAGATTTTGCAGATGGCAATTTTGGAGCCGAAGCTGGCGGTGTTGGACGAAACCGACTCGGGCTTGGACATTGACGCGCTGCGGATTGTAGCCAACGGGGTCAACCGGCTGCATACTGACGACAATGCCATCATCCTCGTCACCCACTACCAGCGGCTGTTGGAGTACATCCAGCCGGATTTTGTCCACGTGCTGCTCAACGGGCGCATTGTCAAGTCAGGCGGCAAGGAGCTGGCGCTTGAACTTGAGCGACGCGGCTATGACTGGGTTCGAGAGGAAGTTGAATCCAAGGCGGCGGGCGTGGGGGCATGACGGCGATGAAAGCGGAAACCGCTAGAGCGTTCAATCCATTCGCCGCCGCTTTCGCGGCGTTGTCCACCACGTCGCTTGCCGGCACGCCGGCGGCGGATTGGCGTAGTGCGGCTTTCGCTGCTTTTGAGCGGATGGGCATTCCCACGGTTAAGGAAGAGGCGTGGCGCTATACCAACCTAGCCCCACTGACCAAGCAGCCCTTCCAGCTGGCGACGGCGGATGGTCTAGACCCCGCCCTGCTACGGCAGGGCATTCCGTTCTTCGACGAGTCTGCGACGACGCGCCTAGTGTTTGTCAACGGCGTGTTTCAGGCGTCGCTTTCCGACCTGAGCGGCTTACCGGCGGGTGTTGAAGTCGGACGGTTGAACGACGATTTCCAACCGGCGACGGTGGGGGACACGCCGTTTCGGGCGCTCAACACGGCGTTTGTGCAGGAGGCACTGGTGATTCGTGTCCCGCGCGGCAAGGCCGTTGCGCCGCCCATCGGCGTGTTTTTTGTCACTGCGCCGACGCTCGACTTCACGATGACGCATCCGCGCGTCGTGATTGAACTGGATGCGGCCGCGATTGCGACGGTGGCTGAAATTCACACCGTGCTGTGCGACGAAGAGGGACGTTTTGGCGCGCACCCGTATTTGACCAACGCCGTAACGGACGTTCAGCTTGGACAGGGCGCGCATCTGACGCACATCAAGATTCAGACCGAGGGCGCGCACGCCTATCACATCGCCGACTTGCGGGCGGTTGTCGGACGCGGCGCATCCTTCACAAACCACGCCCATGCTTTGGGCGGGCTGCTTTCACGACAGGAGATCCATGCCCGGTTTACAGACGAAGGTGGCGAGTGCCGACTGTACGGGTTGCAGGCCATTGCCGGCCGTCAACTGGCCGATACGCATGTCGTGGTGGATCACGCCGTACCGGACTGCACGAGTGAGGTTCTCTACAAGGGCGTGTTTGACGGTCAGGCGCATGGCGTCTTCGACGGGCGCGTACTTGTCCGACACGGCGCACAGCGCACCAATGCCATCACAACCAACAAAAATTTGTTGCTTTCAAGGACGGCGCGTGCCGACACGAAACCGCAACTGGAGATTTTCGCCGACGATGTCAAATGCGGCCACGGCGCGACGGTCGGGCAACTTGACCAAGACGAGATTTTCTACCTGCGCAGCCGTGGTTTGCCGGCCGCCGAGGCGCGGCGGCTGCTGACATTCGGCTTTGCGCGGGAAGTCAGCGAAAAACTCCCTGTCCCCTCACTTCGGGTTCGACTCGACGGCGCGTTGGCGGCCCGCGTCGAATCATCCTCATCGTCTCACGGAGAAACTGCGATATGACGGCTCAGGCGGTACCGGCGACGGCTGCGACTCTCGACGCCGTGGCGCTGCGGGCGGATTTTCCAACGCTTCGGCGCACGATCAACGGTCGTCCGCTGGTGTATCTCGACAACGCGGCGACTAGCCAGAAGCCGCAGGTCGTCATTGACCGGATGCATCGGTTCTATACGGAGGAGTACTCGACCGTTCGGCGCAGCATTCACCTGCTGTCCGCCGAGGCGACGCGGGCGTACGAGGCGACGCGGCGGACGGCGGCGCAACTCCTCAACGCGCCGGAGACGCGCCAAATCATTTTCACAAAGGGCACAACCGAGGGCATCAACTTGGTGGCGCACGGCTATGGGCGGAAATTTGTCGGCGAAGGCGACGAGATCATCATCTCGGCGACCGAACACCATGCCAACATCGTGCCGTGGCAGATGTTGTGCGAAGAAAAGGGCGCACGGCTGCGCGTCATCCCCGTGGACGACCGGGGCGAGTTGATTCTGGAAGCCTACGAAAAGCTGCTCACCGACCGGACGAAACTGGTGGCGGTCGGGCATGTTTCCAACGCGCTGGGGACGATTCACCCGGTCGAGGAGATCATCCGACTGGCGCACGCCCACGGCGTACCGGTGCTGGTGGATGGCGCACAGGCGGCCCCGCACATGCCGGTGGACGTACAGGCGCTGGACTGTGATTTCTACGTGTTTTCCGGCCATAAGGCCTGCGGCCCGACGGGCGTCGGCGTCCTCTACGGCAAGGCGGCATGGCTTGAGCGGATGAATCCTTTTCTCGGCGGCGGCGACATGATCGAAAGCGTCACGTTCGAGAAGACGACGTACGCGCCGATTCCACACAAGTTTGAAGCCGGGACGCCGCCCATCGCCGAAGTCATTGGGCTTGGGACGGCGCTTGAGTATCTGCGCAACATCGGGTTGGAAGCTATCGCCGCCTACGAGCACGAACTGCTGGAGCAAGCGACGGCGCGACTGTCCGCCATCCCCGGCGTTAGGATTATTGGAACGGCGCGGCGGAAGGCGGCGATTGTGTCGTTTGTGGTTGACGGGATTCATCCGCACGACATTGGAACGCTGCTCGATCAGGAGGGCGTCGCCATCCGCGCCGGCCATCACTGCGCCCAGCCGGTGATGGCGCGCTACGGCGTGCCGGCGACGGCGCGCGCGTCGTTTGCGTTCTACAACCTGCCGTCGGAGATTGAAGCCCTCGGTGCGGCGATTGAGAAAGCCATCGCCGTCTTTGCCGTGTAGGCGTCAACCAGCCATGAGCAACAAGAGTCTTTACGGCGAACAGATTATTTACCTCAGCAAGCACCCGAAGAACTTTCGGCCGATTGAAAACGCCGACTACAAGTGTGAGGGCGCGAACCCGCTCTGCGGCGACCGGGTGACGGTGTACGTGAAGGTCGGCGACGACGAAACGTTGGAGGATGTGGCGTTTCAGGGGAGCGGGTGCGCGATTTGCATGGCGTCGGCCTCGATGATGACCACCAGCGTGAAGGGCAAGAAACGCGCTGAGGCAGAGCAGCTCTTCGACGAGTTTCACCGGCTGGTCAAGGGTGAACTCGACCCAGCGCGCGAGGAACACCATCTTGGCAAGCTGACAATGTTTGAGAACGTCAGTCACTACCCGGTGCGCGTCAAGTGCGCTAGCCTGCCGTGGCACGCGCTGCGCAACGCGCTGGAAAACAAGGGCGTCGCTTCGACTGAATAGCGCCTTTCGAAGCCGCCGTGAGATGACGGACCGGTGGCGCACCAAGCGCCAAGCACCAACAAGAACACGCGCGCCGCGATGCCGGAGATTGAACCAGCCCCGGTCGAAATGCGCCAGGTTCACCTAACGCGCGGACAAACCAGCGTTCTTAGAGGCGTGAGTCTCACGATTAGCCGGGGTGAAATCGTCATGTTGCTAGGCGCGTCGGGGAGTGGGAAAACTTCACTGCTCAAGCTTGTCAACCGCCTCCTTGAACCAACGGCTGGGGAAGTGTGGGTTGCAGGTCGGCCAACGGCCGCATGGGATCTGATTCAGCTGCGGCGACGCATTGGCTACGTAATGCAGGACGCCGGCTTGTTTCCGCATTGCACCGTCGCGCGCAACGTCGGCCTGCTGCTCGAATTGGAAGGGCGTCCGGCGGCGGAGCGCCAAGCGCGGGTGGCGGCGTTGCTGGAATTGGTCGGACTTGACCCGGCGGCCTACGCGCAGCGTTTCCCGGCGGAACTATCAGGCGGTGAACGGCAGCGCGTCGGTGTGGCGCGGGCGTTGGCGCTTGATCCGGAGCTATTGCTGCTGGATGAACCGTTCGGCGCGCTTGATCCGGTCGTGCGGGCGCGGTTGCAACAGGAGTTTGCGGACTTAGCGCGCACGTTGAACAAAACCGTCCTGTTTGTGACGCATGACCTCCAGGAAGCCTTGCGGATCGGAACGCGGATTTGCCTGTTGGCGGAAGGAAAACTTGTCGCCGACGCGACGCCGGGCGATTTCCCGCAGCTTGACGTACCGGAAGTGCAGGCGTACGTACGGGCGGCCGGCCGGTGATGACGTGGTGGGATTTCATCGTTGACAACCGAACAGGCCTGCTTGTCGCGTGGCGTGAGCACGTGTGGTTGGTCGTTGCGGCGACGGTGTTGGCGGTCATGATCGGCGTCCCGCTGGGGATTGCGGCGGCGCGGCGGCCGCAGCTGCGCAACGCGGTGTTCATGGTCGTCAACATTGTGCAGACCGTGCCGAGTCTGGCGCTGTTCGGACTGCTGTTGCCGCTGCCGTGGCTGGGCGGCATCGGCGCGCGAACGGCGATCGTGGCGCTGACGCTCTACGCGCTGCTGCCCATCGTACGCAACACGGCGACCGGTATCTTGGGTGTGGAGCCGAGCGTGCGGGAGGCGGCCGAGGCGCTGGGACTGACCGGTTGGCAACGGTTGCGCTACGTTGAGTTGCCGTTGGCGGCGAACGTCATCTTGGCCGGCGTACGAACAGCCGTCACGCTCGCCGTCGGAACGGCGACGATTGCGGCCGCCGTCGGTGCGGGCGGTCTCGGCGCGTTCATCTTTCGCGGGTTGCGACAGAACGACAATCGGCTGCTTGTCACCGGCGGCGTTTTGGCGGCGCTGCTGGCGCTTTTGGCGGACGCCGTCTTTGCCGCGTTCGAGCGGCGACCGCCGCCACCGGCGGCGCCGCAAACGTCAAGACGTTTGGCAGCCGCAGCGGGACTGGCGTTGATTTTTTTACCGGTCGCGTGGAGCTACCGCGCCGCTTCACCGGTCGCCAAAGTTAGTCGTCGCCCAGTTGTGGTTGGGTCGAAGGATTTCACCGAGTCGGTCATTCTGGCGGAGATTTTGGCGCAGCGGCTTGAAGCGCAGGGCGTCGCCGTTGAGCGGCGCTTCGAGTTGGGCGGCCACTTGGCGCATGAGTCGTTGTTGGCCGGCGCGATTGACGTGTATCCCGAATACACTGGAACGGCGTGGACGGCCATTCTGGGGGAACGCCCGCTGACCGATCCGCAGGCGGTGTACGCAGGCGTGCGGCGCGACTACGCAGCGCGCTTTGGTTTGGTCGTCGGGCCGCCGCTTGGTTTTCGGAACGACTTCGCCATTCTGGTTCGGCGGCAAACGGCGATGCAGTACAGCCTGCGGACGATTTCCGACGCGGCGCGTGCGCCGCTCCGGTGGCGAGCCGGTTTTGGACAGGATTTCATGTCGCGGGCGGACGGCTACGCCGGATTTTGTGCGGCCTATGGTTTTCGTTTCGAGACGCCGCGTGAAATGGAGTTGTCGCTGACGTACCGGGCGCTGGCGGCGGGTGAACTCGACATCATCGCCGGCAACGCCACCGACGGTTTGATCGCTGCGCTCGATTTGGTCGCGTTGGAAGACGACCGTCGGTATTTCCCGCCCTACCAAGCGGTGTACGTTGTTCGGCGGGCGGCGTGGGAGGCGACGCCGGAATTGGCGGAGGCCGTTCGCGCGCTGGACGGCGTGATTGACACGGACACGATGCGGCGTTTGAACGACGCCGTGGACGGCGAAAAGCGGACGCCGCGCGAGGTCGCCGCCGCGTTTCTCGCCGGCGGTTTTCGAAAGTCAACCGGAGGCAGGAAGTGAACTTGGGCGGTCTCTCTGAAGACTGGTGAAAACGTCGGACGATGGCGTGGGCGTGATGTCTCCGAAGGGAACGCCGCCGCACGCTAAACACTTGACGCCGTTTCCGACCGGATACCGCTGCGCGCTAGGGGGCAAAGCCGTGAGTTATGACTATGCCATCGTCTTGGTCGCCGTCGGCGCAGCAGGGGCAAAAAACTTGCGCCACGTTGCGCGCAGCGACGCCGATACTTCAGCGTCGTCAAGCGCGCCGATGTCACGCAGCGCCGCATGGCATTCCGGCAGCCGATAGTGCGGGATGCTCGGATACAGGTGATGCTCAATGTGGTAGTGCATTTGGTGTGGGAAGAGCCAGACGCGAACGTACCACGGCACGAGATTCGTCCGCGCCGCGCGCAGCGGCGTCGAGGTGTCCGTCACCGCTCCATGCTCGCATAGCGCCCGCAGCCGCAGCACAAACTGAAGCAACGTCACCAGCGGTAGTAGCCACAGGACGAAGTACGTCGGCCACCAACCAGTGGCGACCGCCGCGCCAAGCAGAACTATGTGCAGAATGACAACAAGGCGCTGGTCGGCGCGCGCCGCCCGCCGCAGCGCCTCCGAAGTATCGTCCACCATGGACATATGCACAGCTGGTCCGTCCGGCGTCGCTTTCCGCAGCGGCTTGCCGAAGAAGTACAGGTAGTTCTTGACAGCCGTGACACCCAACAGGTCTTTGATGAACTTTTTCGCCAGTTTCCACCGTCCACGCGGATAACCGGCCATCAGCGCCATGTCCGGGTCGGCCGGCGTGTAGAGGTGGTTGTGGTGGATGCGGTGCAGGATGCGGTAGGTGTGCATCGAAACGCCCAGCGGCGCGGCGCAGAGCATCCCAACCGCGTCGTTGAGCCACCGCGTCTGGAACATGCGGTAGTGCGCCGCTTGGTGCGCCAGAATCGCCAAACCATGCTGCGCGGCGGCGATCCCAAAGGGCGCGAGGCACCACAGAGCGGGATGATTGACCCACAGCGTCGTCGTGACCAGACCGAGAATGACGCCCCAATCCAGCGCCAACGAAGCTGTCGCCCGCCACGGCGACAGTACAGAGAGCCGCTTGACGACCGCCGGCGACAGCAGCGGATGCTTAACCGTCTGCCGAAATTCCTCGCCCTGTTGTCCGACGCCGCCGAGCATAGCACCGTCCCTCACTACGCCGCGCCCGCCAAACGGGCAATGCGCTCGATGCAGTCGCCGACCACTTTGTTCGGCGTTGACGCACCGGCGGTAATGCCGATGGTGACTTCGCCGGCCGGCAGCCAATCCCACGAAGTCGTCTCGTGCTTGCTGAAAGCGGGCTTGTGCCGAATCTCACGGGATGAAACCAAACACTCCGGCGCGTTGATGTGATAGGTCGGCCAGCGTTCCGAGGCGATTTCGCACAGGTGCTCCGTATTGCTGCTGTTGTAGCCGCCGACGACGATGACCAAATCCAGCGGCTCCTCAATCAGCTTGAGAATGGCGTCCTGACGCTCCTGTGTGGCGCTGCATATCGTGTCGAACGACCGGAAGCGGGCTTTGAGTTCTTCGGCTCCGTAACGCCGCAGCATCGCCTGCCGAATCATCTCGGCGATTTCCAGCGACTCGCTCGAAAGCATCGTCGTCTGATTGGCCAGACCGACGCGCTCCAAGTCGCGGTCGGGGTCAAACCCCGGCGTCGCCACCGGCGCGTACTTCGCCAAAAACGCCGCGCGATCGCCGCGCCCTTCAATGTAGTCACACACATCCTGCGCCTGAGCACGATCACGGATGACCAAAAACTTCCCGCCTTCGTACAGCGTCGTTCGGGAGCGCGTCGCCTTGGTTTCCTCGTGATCGTACTTGCCGTGAATGATCGCCGTAAAACCTTCGCGGGCGTATTTTTCCACCCGTTTCCAGACGTGGACGACTGAGCCACACGTCGTATCCACCAGTAAACAGCCGATGTTTTTGAGGCGTTCCAGTTCGTGGGTCGGCGCGCCGAAAGCCGGAATCAACACAATGTCGTCGGCGGTGACTTCATCGCCCGGCTGCAGGAAACAATAGCCCATCTTGGCCAACTGCTCGTTGACCGTCGGGTTGTGAATAATTTCGCCCGTCAGATAGATGCGCCGGTTGGGAAACCGAACGTGCGTTTCATAAGCCAAGTCCAGCGCGTGATCCACGCCGTAGCAAAAACCAAACTCCTGAGCGAGCCGAAAGGTCAGCCGTCCAACGCGATGTGTCCCGCCGGCGGCCTTGATGCGTTGCACCAGCGGGCTGTCGAAGTCGTTTTTGATGTTGTCGTGAACTTCGGCGCGCAAACCAAAACCACTGCGGGAAGGATGTTGTCGGAGCGCGGTCCCCGTCGCTGCGTCATTTGCCGTCGCCATTGAGAAGCACCTAATCCGGGAAAAGTGAAACCAACGACCTTACCGCGAGCTTACACTGCGCCGTTGTTTCGCGCCAAGCCCATGCGTTCCTTGGGACGGCCTCGCCAAGCCTTGTGTGGTAGGCGCAGTCGCCGTTTTTCGTGTAGAGTTCGCGGCTTCGCAACGACGGTTCACCGTCGCTCAAAAATCCATCAGCTTTGCCTAAAACCTAAAGGAAAACGTCCACATGACCGGATTTGCGCCTCGCTTTGTTCAACCCGTTGTCGAATCGCCCATCGCGCCTGCGCTGCGCACCGTTCGTCCAGCGGCTCCGGCCTCAGCCGCCGCCGTCAACGCTGCCATCGCCCGCGCCCAAGACTACTTGCTCTCGAAACAGTACCCTGAAGGTTACTGGTGGGCGGAGCTTGAAGCGAATGTGACGCTGACAGCGGAATACGTCTTTCTTCACAAAATCCTCGGCACGGACAAGACCCGCACGCGGCAGTTGGCGAAAATCCGAACGTATTTGCGTCGTCAGCAGCGCGACCACGGCGGCTGGGAACTCTACTACGGCGACGGCGGCGAGCTTTCCACCAGCATTGAAGCCTATTTCGCGCTCAAATTGCTGGGCGACCCGCCTGACGCGCCGCATATGGTGCGGGCGCGGGCGTTTATTCTGGCGCGCGGCGGCGTTACAAAAGCGCGCGTCTTCACCAAGATTCATTTGGCGCTGTTTGGCGCGTTTCCGTGGGAGGGCTGCCCGGCGCTCCCGCCATGGATCATGCTGCTGCCGGACTGGTTTCCGTTCACCATCTATGAACTGGCCAGCTGGGCGCGCAGCTCTACCGTGCCGCTCCTACTGGTCTACGACAAAAAGCCGGTCACGACGGTTCCCGGCGGGGACGTGGACGAGTTGTACGTCGAAGGTCGCGCTGCCGCTGACCTTGCGCTACCTAATCCCGACGGGATGTGGTCGCTCGGTGGTGTGTTCATCGGTCTGGACAAAGTTCTCAAGCTGATGGAGCGCTTGGATTTTTCACCGCGCAAAGCCGAAGCGCTGGCGCTGGCTGAACGCTGGACGCTTGAGCATCAGGACGAAAGCGGCGACTGGGGCGGCATTATCCCAGCGATGCTCAACTCACTGCTGGGGCTGTACTGTCGTGGCTACGCGCCCGACCACCCAGTGATGCGGAAGGGTATTGAGGCAGTCGAACGGTTCTGTATTGAGACCGAGGACGAATTTCACACACAGCCCTGCGTATCGCCCGTCTGGGATACGGGCCTGACCATTTTGGCGTTGCTGGATTCGGGCCTCCCGAACGACCACCCGGCGTTGGTCAAAGCCGGGGAATGGCTGCTTTCCAAGCAAATCCTGCGCGACGGTGACTGGCGCTTCAAAAACAAGACCGGCCCAGCCGGCGGTTGGGCGTTTGAGTTCTGGAACGATTTCTTTCCCGATGTAGACGACACGGCTGTGGTGACGATGGCGCTTCATCGGCTGAAGCTGCCGGACGAAGCTGAAAAGCGGCGGCGCATCGAGCTAGCGATTGAGTGGACGCTCTCCATGCAGAGCAAAAACGGCGGGTGGGGCGCGTTCGATGTGGACAATGATCTGGAGATTCTCAACGAAATCCCTTACGGCGACCTCAAGGCCATGATTGACCCGCCGACGGCGGATTTGACGGGACACATCCTGGAGATGCTTGGCGTGACTGGCTACGCCGCACCGCGTGAGAAGATTGAGCGTGCGGTCGCCTTCATCAAGAGCAAGCAAGAGCCGGAAGGCTGCTGGTGGGGACGGTGGGGCGTCAATTACATCTACGGCACGCACATGGTCATCTGCGGCCTAACGGCGCTAGGTTTGAACCCGCGCGAAGCGTTCATCATGCGCGGCACGCAGTGGCTCAACTCTTGCCAGAATGAAGACGGCGGGTGGGGCGAGACCTGCGCCAGCTACGGTGACCGGAAGCTGATGGGCGTCGGTGAGAGTACGCCGTCGCAGACCGCTTGGGCGCTAATGGGGCTCATGGCCGGCGGCGAAGGTAAATCCGACTGTGTCCGACGCGGCGTCGAGTACCTTGTCACCCACCAGAATGATGACGGTGGCTGGACGGAACCGCAGTTTACCGGGACGGGTTTTCCAAATCACTTCTACATGAACTACCACTTCTACCGGCACTATTTCCCGTTGATGGCGCTGGGACGCTACCGGGCTTTTGCGCGGTGAGCGCGTGGGCGAGTCGTTCAACCGGAAGACGACACCCGAAAATTGATTTCGTTCTTTGGCACAGAAATTTCTTGCTCCGGCGACTGG
Source organism: Chloracidobacterium sp. (assembly GCA_025057975.1). Lineage (NCBI taxonomy): Bacteria > Pseudomonadati > Acidobacteriota > Blastocatellia > Chloracidobacteriales > Chloracidobacteriaceae > Chloracidobacterium > Chloracidobacterium sp. Next base: position 1,108 of record JANWUV010000004.1, on the reverse strand, counting down.
AATCGAGTACCATCACCAGTGTCGTTGGGTTTTTCCAGCTTACCGGTGAACCGGCTTCCCGCTGAGGAAAGGATCGGGATCTCAGAAGTAGGCGCAGCACCTTAGGGGGGTTATGACGACCTATACGAATGGGCAAATGCCGGCATACCGTGTCGCCGTCATTGATGAACTCAACCACGCGGCGAAAGCGGTGGAGAAGTATGGGCTGCCGGTGACGGCGACGTATACGCTTGAGGAAGCCGGCATGCGACTTTCCGAGTTGGGCAAGTATCAGATCATCATTGTCGGCGTGTCGCTGTTCCCGATTCGGCGGCGGATTGTGAACGAGTTGCGGCGGGTGGCACCGGCGGCGTGTCTGGTGTTCCTGCGGCGGGCGCACGAGTTTGGGGGCGGCGGAGCGCCGTTGGAAGTGCGAAATACCGTGTCGGCGGACTTTATGCTGAGCGCATCGTCGCCTGATGAGGTGTGGGTGGCGGCGCAGGGATTGCGGAAGCTGTTTCCGTTGCCGCTGACGGCGGAGTTAGAGCCGCCGGCGGAGGCGTTTTTGATGGATCGGGTGATGAAGGTGGTGGCGGCGCACTATGCCGATCCGAAGCTGAACTTGCGGGCGGTGGCGGCGCGGCTGAACTTGTCGGCGGGGCAGTTGTCGCGGTTGTTGAATCGGCATGCGGGGGTACGGTTTCGGCAGTTGTTGCAGCAGACGCGGCTGGAGGCGGCGAAGCAGTTGTTGATGGCATCCAACACGAGTACGGTCAAGGAGATAGCGTTGCGGGTGGGTTTTGCGGACAGCGATTATTTTTCGCGGGCGTTCAAGCGCTACACGGGGTGTTGTGCAACCGAGTACCGAACAAACTCCGCCCTACAGTAAAAAGAACAGAAGAGCGTCGCCGCTTCCCACTTTCCTTTTCCAGCCTGTGTGTAGCGCAGGTTTTTCCGGCGTAGCGATCAAAGACAACCTGCGGACGCTCGACGCTGCGCTTCGTCTCAAGACACATCACGAACGGACAAACTGAACCATAGCTCCACGCGAGAGGTGTGTGCTGTCTGTCTATCCTGCCTGTTCCCTGCCCGATGCGGTAGCAGGCGTCGGGCGGGTAAGCTTGATCCT